>JBJFHW010000036.1:3149-5858 GCA_051893965.1 Acutalibacteraceae bacterium | reverse complement strand
TTTTTCGCTTCGGATTCTTTCAGTGATTCATCGAAAAAAACATCACAGGAGTTCACCGAACAGCCGCACATAAGCGAAAGAATGGCATGCAGCTGTTTGTTGCTTTTTTTATCGACTCCTAAAACTGAGCAAAGTTTTGCCGTCTTTTTTGTTTTTGACAAAAGGCGATCTTTAAGCACATCTTCAATTTCGCCGTAATTTTTACAGGCAAGATTCCCATATTCATTTTCACTGAGATATGTTGCAAGTTCATTCCAGATTTGAGAAAAATCAGGCAATCCGTTTTCTCCGAGAGAATCGGAATCAAATAAAAAGTGCCCTCTATTTTTAATAATATGTGCAACTGCAAGATATACAAGGCGAACATCGTGAGGCTCTTTTGATTCAATCAGTTCTTTTCTCAAATGATAAACAGTAGGATATTTTTTATAGTAGTCTTTATCGCTAAAATCCTTATCATTAAAAACGGAAGAAATGCCGTCGACCGTTTTGTCTTCGGCATAAAAGCCGCTTTCTTTCAGTCTCATAAAAAATGCAGGATCTTTTTTGCATATTTCCTTATCAAAAAGCATTTCAAGACAATCCATACGAAACTTATTTCGCATTGTCCGCCTCCTGCCGCCTCTGAATGCTCTGCGTTCATCAGCGGTTTTGCTCTCTTCCAGAAGTCTTATACCCCACATGGCGTTACCGTTAAATTTCATGATTCGATAATCAGGATCTGTCACTGCCCAGCCAACCGAATCACTTCCTATATCCAGCCCGATATAGTAATCTTTTACGTCTTTTACATTTACATTTTTCATAAAAACGTCTCCTTTGTATTGACAACAATGCAAATTTATGTTAATATATGTATATCTCAACCTTATGAGATTACACTACAAGTTCAAATAAAGATTAATCCAACCCGTCGCATTGCGACCTCACAGTGTGTGAAGCCTCTGTTAAGCAGAGGTATTTTTTTGCAAAATTCTATCTGTAATTCATAATCAACAGCTCATTTTCTTCATAGTAACATAAAATCGCGTGAAAAACAAGCACGTTTTAAAGTTGCTTTTGAAAGCCATGTTTCGTCAACATCAATATATCAATGATACTGTTCCGAAAGGAAAAGAACTCGGAAAAGCCTTGACTTTATACGACAGCATAATATTCAGATTGATGAAAACCAACTCACTTCTGGCGCAGAACACCACCTACCTATTTATACCGTAGATGACTGTTTTTGTTATTGGTCGGAGCATATCATTTGTGACTTATCTGCTAATACGAGAAGAAATTACAAAGAACGATACGTACAAAATATACAGCCTGTCATGGGAGATATGCCGTTATCGAACGTTGCGCCGATGTATTGTAAAGAGGTTTTAAATAAAATGGAAGCTTCTTATCAAGGATCAACCATTCGTCAAACCTATATCGCAATGGGAACAATGTTTAAATCTGCCGTTATGAATCACTTAATATCTTCTCACCCTATGGATGGAATTAAGTTTGTAAAACCAATCAAAGCAGCAAATGACATTAAATTTCTGAGTATTGACGAGCAAAAAAGCTTTTTAAAAGTGGCGGCAAAATCACACAATTATGCACAGTTTTATCTGATTTTACAAACAGGACTACGAACAGGAGAACTGATTGGCTTGACATGGGACTGCATTGACTGGGACAAGCACACATTAACCATAAACAAGACCATGGAATATCGTTACGCACAGGAAACGTGGCGAGCCGGTCCGCCTAAAACACAGCACAGCTACCGCACAATTCCTCTGACCGATCAAGCATACAATTTGCTGTACTCACTTTATGAAACAAAAGAATACCGAAAAGAAGCACTCGAATTGGACCAAATGTTGGAATACTTTGACCGCAAATCAGGTGTTATGAAAACAATGAATATGAAAGACTTGGTTTTTGTGAATTTCCGCACGGGAATGCCAACAAAAAATTCCTCATATGATACAAATATTTACAAACTATGTGACAAAGCGGGAATCAAGCGATTCAGTATGCACTCATTGAGACATACATACGCGACCCGGGCAATTGAAAGCGGAATGCCGCCGAAAGTTCTGCAAAAATTATTGGGTCACGCTTCCCTTGCCATGACAACCGACCGATATTGCCATGTGACAGATGATTTTATGATTGCCGGTGTTCAGCAGTTTTCGCAGATGACTAATGAGATTATGGAAGCAAAATATAGAAATTGAATACAAGTAAACCAGACACAGCCAATTTTCTCGGTTGTGTCTGTTTATATGTAAGTTTTAAATATTTATACTATTTATCAATATAACCGGCGCTTCATTTTTCTTTTAAATTATCCTATTTTTTGTTCTTTATTATTTATTTGAAGCAACAAATAAACATGTCTAACGAGCAACATTAATATTTATCTTATCTCTTTACTTTGAGACTTCACGAAAAACTTCCATAACCTCTTGAGAAATCAGTCGCACCGTGCTATAATAGGTAAAATCTTGAAATGAACCGGACGGCTTTGTATTCACAAAATCAACTTTCAGACGGAACAAGCTCACCCTTTTTGTATAATAAAAAGGTGAGTGATCCGGCCACGTTGTATAAATATATAAAAAGTGAATATTCGAAGCTTAAAATGCAGGTTATCGCTTCGTGGGCGGCTTAGGTAAATGTGTTTAAGCTTAGCACAATCCCGAACGAGAGCGGTGTCGCCCTGCA
>JBJFHW010000036.1:0-3049 GCA_051893965.1 Acutalibacteraceae bacterium | reverse complement strand
AAGAATTATGAAGTTCGCCAATGGGTGACCGGCTCGGGCAGTCAGGTTTAAACTTGTCACAATCCCGAACGGGAGCGGTGTCGCCCTGCAAAGAATTATGAAGTTCGCCAATGGGTGACCGGCTCGGGCAGTCAGGTTTAAACTTAGCACAATCCCAAACGGGGAGCGGTGTCGCCCTGCGACAATATTGGAGGATAATGTATATATGAAATTAGGTATTGTTGGCTTGCCGAATGTCGGCAAAAGCACACTTTTTAACGCAATAACCAATGCAGGCGCTCAGTCTGCAAACTATGCTTTTTGCACAATTGAACCGAATGTCGGTGTGGTTGCCGTTCCCGATAAGAGAATTGACGCTCTTGCCGAAATGTATCACCCGGCGAAAATTACGCCCGCAACCATTGAGTTTGTTGATATTGCCGGTCTTGTTAAAGGTGCTTCAAAAGGTGAAGGCTTGGGAAACAAATTCCTTTCCCATATCCGTGAGGTTGATGCAATCATTCATGTTGTGCGCTGTTTTGAAAACGATGATATTATCCACGTTGACGGCAGTGTTAATGCAAAAAGAGATATAGAAACAATCAATCTTGAACTGATTCTTTCCGATCTTGAAATGATCGACAGACGAATTGACAGAACTTCAAAAGCAATGAAAGGCGACAAGAGTCTTGCCGCTGAAGTTGAGTTTTTGAAACGTGTGAAAGATGCACTTGAAAATGAAAAACCCGCAAGAAGCGTTGAATGTGATGAAACCGAAAAAGCGATTCTTGCCGAATCGGCACTGCTGACCAGTAAACCCGTCATTTACGCTTGCAACATGAGCGAAGAAGATTTCGCTTCCGGAATCGACGATAATCCGCACTATCAGGCTGTTCGCGAAATTGCACAGGCAGAGGGAAGCGAGGTTCTTCCGATCTGTGCCGGTCTTGAAGCTGAAATTTCTTCTCTTTCAAAAGAGGATAAAGAAATGTTTCTTTCCGATCTCGGAATTGAACAGGGCGGACTTGATTTACTCATTCAAAGAAGCTATCATCTGCTCGGTCTTATTTCTTATCTTACCGCAGGCACACCTGAGGTTCGCGCCTGGACAATCAAGGAGGGCACAAAGGCTCCGCAGGCAGCCGGAAAAATTCACAGCGATTTTGAACGCGGCTTTATCCGCGCAGAGGTTATCAGCTTTGAAAACCTGATGAACTGCGGCTCTCTTGCGGCAGCAAGAGAAAAAGGTCTTATCCGTTCAGAGGGTAAGGAATATGTTATGAAAGACGGAGATGTCGTTCATTTCCTGTTTAATGTTTAATATTTAAATTACAAAAATCATCGCAATTATAATGGAAGCTGCGATGATTTTTTATATTTTGATAAAGTTTTCAGAATAATAAAATGCAATAGTCAGTCAGAGAGTTTCCATATAAAAAAGTTTAAACTAATTTTATAAAAATCACAATTGAATTTAATCGAACAATATAATATAATGAGTTTACAAGTTGTTTCAAAATTTTTATGGAGGTAAAAATTATGAAAAAAATAATTTCCGTAATTTTGTGCTTTGTCATTATCATCAGTACCACTGTTTGTGCATTTGCCGGCTACACCGGTTCCGACCTCAGATCAAGTGTTCCGGTTATCTATATTGCCGGCGACAGTAATACGCTTACTTACGATAACGGATCAAAGACATTTGAAATCGGTGATATGCTCAAGATTTTCCAAAACTCTGAGGACGGCAACATTTCCGAAGCGACATTTAATATTCTTTATCCGTTTCTTGTCAAGGGCATTGCTTTCAATGACTGGGACGATTATTATGACGCTGTATATAAAGAAATCAGCGATGTTTATAAACCGATCATGCTTGACGAAAACGGAAATCCCAATACCGATTGCGATATACCGCAATGGCAGAAAGATGACCGTAAAAACGCAATGACCTATAACCGTGCGGACGCTAACGGTACCTACGGCGAAAAAACATATCAGTTCTATTATGACTGGAGACTGGATCCGATCGAGATTGCCGATCAGCTTCATGAATACATTGAGGGCGTAAAACAGGCCTCGGGACATGATAAGGTTTCGCTGTCGGTAAAATGTCTGGGCAGTAATATTGTTCTTTCCTATATCCAGAAGTATTCAACAGACAGTCTGAAAGGCGTCGGTATTGATGTGTCCACCTCAATGGGCGCGGATTTTCTCAGCGGAATGCTCAGCGGCGATTTCGGCATTGACGGCAATTCCATTTCAAGACTTGCAATCGACCTTGCCGAAAGACACGATGACGAAGGACTCTATATTGATGTTGTTCGTTTTGCTTCTTCAACAATTGATTTGCTTGAAAGCACCGGCGTTATTGATACGCTTACCGATGTTGCAAAAGCACAGCTTTATTCAAAAATTGAATATGGTATTATTTCGGCACTTGCTCTTTCAACATTTATGACTTTCCCCGGATATTGGGCAGTTGTGAAAGCCGATGATTTTGACAAAGCACTCACTTATGTTTTCGGAAAAGAAGGCAGTGAGAAGCGAATCAAATATAAAGGCCTTATCGATAAGATCACGAACTATAACGAAACCATTAAAAAGAACATTTACCCGATTATGCAGAAGCTTGAAGATAACGGTGTCAACATCTGCGTTGTTTCAAAATACGGTGTTCAGATGACTCCCCTTCTCAAAGACGGAAGCCTGCTTGCAGATGAATATGTTTCGGTATATAACTCCTCGTTCGGTGCAACAACATCAACAATTTACACAACCCTCAGCGACGAATATATTGCAAGCCAGGTTGAAAAGGGCCTTGGAAGATATATTTCTCCCGATAAACAGATTGATGCTTCAACTTGCCTGTTTCCGGACTACACATGGTTCTTTAAGGGCGTATCTCACGGCTATTACTCAACACCGGAGGTAGACCTCATCATGAAAGTTATGGACGCTGACAGACAGCTTACCGTAAACGATTTTGATCTGACGCAGTTTATTGTTTATGATTATAATACACACACCGCCTCACCCATGACGGAGGAAAACTGTCATAACGAATATT
>JBJFHW010000035.1:0-26290 GCA_051893965.1 Acutalibacteraceae bacterium | reverse complement strand
AGGAGGTCCTGCTTTCACAAAGCGAAGCCGTGCTTTATAAAGGAAACAGCCTGACGCTGACGGCAACGGTTCTTCCTGCCGACACAAGCGATAAGAGCGTTTCCTGGACGAGCAGTGACGAAGCGGTTGCAACGGTTTCCGGTGGTGTTGTTGAAGCAAAGGGCAAGGGAACGGCTGTGATTACCGCAACAACTTCAAACGCAAAAGCAGCCGTCTGCACGGTGGAAGTTCTTCTTGCGGCAGAAAGCATTACAACAAATGAAGAGCAATATGTTCTTCCGGTCGGTGAAAGTATAAAAATCGAAGCGGCCGTTCTTCCCGATGACGCGGCGGACAAAACGCTTCTCTGGTCTTCGGACAACGAAGAAATTGTGGCAGTTTCATCTGACGGAACGGTCAGGGCAATTTCGGCGGGAACAGCAAACATAACAATTAAAGCGGCGGTCGGAAATGCGCAGAAAACTGTCGGCGTGTTTGCTGCAGTGCCCGAAACCTCCGTAAAAATCAGCGGCGAAGCAAACGAAATGTTTGCCGGCGACAGCATGAAGCTTCAGGCGGCTGTCGGCCCCGAAAACGCCGATTATAAAGATGTTACATGGTCTTCGGACAATGAAGCGGTTCTGACGGTTTCCGCTGACGGCACGGTTTCGGCTTTGTCTGCCGGTCAGGCAACCGTCAAGGCGGTTTCGCACTTCAAAAAGGCGCAGGACGAATTTGTCATCACCGTCAGACAGGGCGCACATGAAATTAAGCTGAGCAAAACTTCCTGTCAGATTGACGAAAACGGCAGCGCTCAGCTTGAAGCAACCGTTCTTCCCGAAAATGCATGGAACAAAGAGGTCACATGGCAAAGCAGTGATGAAAACATTGCTTCTGTTGATCAGAACGGACTTGTCAGTGCCGTTTCAAAAGGTACGGCTCTGATTACCGTCACATCAAAAGACGGCAGGGCAAGCGCTGTCTGCGAAGTGAAAGTTCAGCGCCTTGTTAAAGAAATCAAGCTTTCGCAAAGCAGTGCGGTCATTGAAAAAGGAAAAACCATAACGCTTTCGGCGTCCGTTCTTCCTGCCGATGCAACCGATCTTTCAGTTACATGGCAAAGTGATAACGAAGCGGTTGCGGTTGTCAGCGAAAACGGAATCGTTACGGCAGTTTCTGCCGGTAAGGCACAAATCACCGCGCAGTCCTCGAATGAAAGCGTAAAAGCGGTCTGCGATGTTACGGTTGAAGTTTACAGCAGCAGTATTGAAATTCAGAATTCTAAAGAAGAACTCTGGGTCGGTGAAACGCTCGCGCTTTCGGCGGTCATTTCTCCGTCCGACACAACAGAGAAGAACGTCACCTTTGAAAGCTCGGACAGCACGGTTGCTTCTGTCAGCGAAAGCGGCGTGGTAACCGCCTTGAAAGGCGGCACAGTCAAAATTTCGGCAAAGGCGAACGATACGGGCATCACGGCAGATTTTGACCTGAAAGTCAGCGTGAAAGAAAGCGCTGTCAGCCTTTCGGAGTCTGAACGTGTTGTTCAAAAGGGCGAAACATTCCGTCTCGATTTTGAAATTTTCCCCGAAGACGCAACCTATCGGCAGGTTACCTGGCAAAGCAGTGATGAAACAATTGTTTCGGTCGGCTCCGACGGCAGTCTGAAAGCTGAAAGTGTGGGAACGGCAACAATCACGGTCAGAACAACCAAAACATTCAAAGAGGACACCTGCAACGTTACGGTCATTCAGAATCCGCAGGAAATTGTTCTTGACAAAAACGCACTTTCCATTGACGAAAAAGAAAGCGCAAAACTTCAAGCTTCGTTTGTTCCGTCCGATACAACGCAGACCGATCTGATCTGGGCAAGCGAAGACGAAAGCGTTGCGGTTGTTGAAAACGGTGTTGTAACCGGTGTTTCCAAAGGCACGGCAGAAATTTATGCCATCAGCAAGGCGGACGGTAATGTCAAAGCAATCTGCACTGTTGAGGTGAAACGCAGAGCGCAGGGAATCAGCTTTGACAGCGCCGAAAAAACCGTTCAGGCCGGAGAAAGCTTCACGCTGAGCGTCACCATTACGCCCGAGGGCACAAGCGAACAGGGCGTGCTCTGGAGCTCAAGCGATGAAACGGTTGTTTCAGTCGGCGAAAACGGCAGTCTGAAAGCGGTCGGCAAAGGCACAGCCATCATTTATGCCGAAACCGTTGACGGCGGCTATAAGGCATTTTGCATGGTTACGGTTGAATAAAGGCAAACTCTGAAATAGATTTTTATAAAAAATGCACGGCAGACGACAGGACGCTGTGCATTTTTTCTTTGTAATATCGGGCAGACAAAAGGCGAAAAAGCTCGATTTTTCTGATTAATTAAATACGGTTGTGAATTGTTTATAAAATTTTGCCGAATTTACATAAAAATCTTGACGGCAAGCACGGATTGTTGTATTATTAGATTATCAACGGGCGAAATTACCCGCATGAAAATTTTTTATGGAGGCGAAAGCTTTATGAACAAAACATTCAAAAGAGTACTCAGCGTATTTCTGTGCGTTCTGATGGCATTCAGCACAGCGGCTTATACCTTTGCCGCATCGGAAATTGTCTATGGACCTGAGTATTTTCTTGAAACATCCGATGCAGCCAATGCCAAGATTGTTCTTGACAAGGTTGACGAACTTCTCAAAGAAGCAAATTTAAATTCAAAATTTGATTCCCTTCCGTCGGCTATCAAGAGCTTGGTTAAAGATCTTGTTGACCTTAACAGCATCAATGGTATCTGCAGCACACTTGATAACCTCAACACTTTATCAGGAAGAACACTTCTGAAAATGGTCGGCGGTGATATTGCTGATCTCAATGTTAAGGATTGGGAAAAGAATATGAAACGCCCCGGAGACGATGTTAAGATCCTTAATGAAGTTATTGAACTTCTCGGAAACAACTCTTCTATTATTGCAAAATTTGTTGACGGTTCACTCGACTTGGGCCTGCTTTCATCACTTGTTGACATTAAGGGACTCCTCGGTTCAGACGGCGTTTACGGTCTTCTTAAAGGCATGCTTGTAGGTCTTCTTTATGAGGAAGACAGTGCTGAATACAAAGCTGCTTATGCAAAGAAGCTTGACAAGTTTGTTTATGAAGATGTCATCGGTATGCTCAGCAAGACTGACGGGGCTCTTCCCGGCTTTACGATGAACGAAAGCTCAACGGTTGACAATCTTCTCATCAGCGCACTCGCAAGCGCATGGACAAAATATATCGTTCCTGCTTTCAAGTCAATCAATGTTGACTGGAGCACAAGCGAAAACGAAGCACTTAAAAAGATTTCAGGCATTCTGAATCTTGATGGCTCAAAATTTGATTATGACTCCGTTGTAATTGACACAAGCAAATCGTTTGTATCTCAGATCAATGACATTCTCGGCGCAGTTGTTAAACTTTTCTATTCAAAAGCCAACTGGACAAGCGGTTCAATTGACAAGCTTGCAGGAAACTTCGATACTCTTTATAAAGACCTCGCAGCAGAAATGGGCATTGAAGCGGATCCGCTTGCCATTGCAAAATATGTTCTGAAGAACCTTGATGGCGAAGTTGAAGGTCTCGACGATTATGTCGGTGACTACAACAGCTGGACTTCCATGGAAAATGCAGTTGCAGCCGTTCTCAGAAACACAGCAAACAAAAATAATATTCCCGTAACATCCGATTCAAAAGCAACCTATGAAAATATCCTCGGTGATTATCTTACATATGCAGTTGATAATGTTGTACCTCTTTCTTATAAAGCAGGTTCAGGAACCAGCATCTGGACGGTTCTCAATGACATTGCCAATGTATATCTTTTCGACAAGGGCTTTGCAAAGGCATTCAATCTGACAACCATCTCAAAGAGCAGCTCCATTTATGAAAAGCTTGACGCTGTCATTGCAATGACCGGCATTTTCGACGGATTGACTCCGGCTGAAAACTATAAGAGCGAAAACTTCATCAAGGGCATTCTTGACGCTGTTTTCAAATTTGATTTTGCAACGGCAGTTGATATGACCGCAACAAGATTCCTCGGCGATTTCGGAGGCAAAGTTGCTGTTAAGGTTATTTATGATGCAGTTTATACCTTCCTGAAGAATTGGTTCTCAAAAGAAATTATCGTTTCTTATGCCACAAGCACTCCGCTTGACAATGCAATTACAAATTCTTCACTCAAAACTACTGTCGGCAATCTGCTCAGTGCTTTGAATGCAAAGAAGGGCGTTCTTATTTCTCCGGTTCTTTATATCGGCGCGCTTGCTCTTGCAAATGAAAAGATTGTTGCTTTCAGTGACACCGATGTGAAAGTTGCCGATGCTTCCTATACAGGCAAAGCAATTGTTCCGCAGACAATCACGGCAAAAGGCATCACGCTGACAAACGGCAAAGATTTTGAAATTACTTCCATCGAAAATAACGTTAAAGTCGGCACTGCCACTCTCAGCGTTAAATTCATCGGTAAATATAAGGGCGAAGCATCCGGTCTTACTTTCAAAATTTTACTCGATGCTCCGACAAACCTCAAGTTAAGCTCTGTCAGTGCATCAGGCGTAACTGCTTCCTGGACAAAAGCTTCCGGTGCAAGCGGCTATGAAATTTCATGGACAGACGGCAAGACCACAACCACCAAAACAACAACATCGGCAAGCTATAAGATTACCGGTCTGAAAGCAAACACAGCTTATACCGTAACCGTTAAGGCTTACAATGCCGACAAGGCATACAGCAGTGCCGCAACCGCAACGGCAACAACACCCGTTGCACAGGTTACCGGTCTGAAAGTTTCCGCTGTTACAGACACAACCGCAACGCTCAAATGGACTGCAGTAAGCGGTGCAACAAGCTATACTGTTTATTATTCAAAAGACAACAAGACATGGTCAAAGGTAACTTCAACCAAGAACAGCTGCACCGTTTCTAAGCTTTCTGCTTATACAAAATATTACTTCAAGGTTGTTGCTGTTAAGGGCTCAACCGCAGGCGCTCCTTCATCGGTTGTCAATGCAACAACCCTGCTTGCAAAGGTAACAGGCCTTAAAGTTACAACAACCGACACAACCGCAACTCTTAAATGGACCGCTGTTAAGAGCGCAACCACCTATAATGTTTATTATTCAAAAGACAATAAGAAGTGGACAAAGGTAACGGTTAAGACCAACAGCGCAAAGATTTCAAAGCTTACGGCAAACACAACCTATTACTTCAAGGTTGAAGCTGTTAAGAGCAGCGTTATCGGACCGGTTTCATCAACCGTGAAAGCGGCAACAACCGTTGCAAAAGTAACCGGTTTGAAAGTTACCGTTACGTCAACAACCGCAACGCTGAAATGGACAAAGGTTGCCGGCGCAACAAGCTATACCGTTTATTATTCAAAGGACAACAAGAAATGGTCAAAGGTAACCGTTAAGACCAACAGCGCGAAGATTTCAAAGCTTAGTGCAAACACAACCTATTACTTCAAGGTTGAAGCCGTTAAGAGCAAGGTTGCAGGTCCTGTTTCTTCCACCGTTAAGACAGCAACCGCTGTTGCAAAAGTAACCGGTCTGAAAGCTTCAAAAACAACAGGAACCACTGTTAAGCTTACATGGAAGAAAGTAAGCGGCGCGTCAGGCTATGAAGTTTACAGAAACGGCAAGAAAGTCGGAACGATCAAGAAGGGCACAACCGTAACATTTACCGACAGCAAGCTCAAGAAGAACACAACTTATAAATATACCGTAAAGGCTTATAAGGTTGTTTCAAAGAAGAATGTTTACGGCGATGTTTCTTCCACTCTTTCGGTTAAAACCGCAAAAAAATAATGCCGGAATAAACGGCAAATAATCAAAGCCCGATTTCGCAGCAATGCGAAGTCGGGCTATTTTTGCGCTTTCTGAAATGCGGCACTTTGCGGCTTGAAAACAAAAAAGGCAGGACAAAGCCTGCCATGAAAGAATAATTTGAACAGATCGGTTAATTTTCAGCCGCTTTTTCGCTGTGGCTGTCAATGAGCTTGTCAATGTCAACGCCGTCAAGCTTATCATATTTCGGGATATGCTCATAAATGGCAAAAGCCGTAACGGTAACTGTTGCCGCAAAATTAACAAGTCGGACGATTCGTTTGATTTTTTTATCCAAGGGAGTTTTTTTGTTCTTCATAAAAATGACGCTTCCTTTCTTTGCTTTTGAAGTCAGATCCTATTCAATTGAAATGGTATAGCCACATTCACTGAAATAACGAATAAGAAATTTTTTATTTTGATCCTTTTTCAGCCATAAGGTTGAAACCTGCTTGGTTTTGATAATTTCTTCAAGCAGTTCTTTGTTTTTGTTTACCCATGCACGGTATTCGATATCAGGCATAAAAACCAGCCTGCCGCCTTTGTTTTCCATAAAAATTGCCTCAGCAGCTGAAGTGGGTGAGAAACTCAGCAATCCAACACAGCCGCTTCCTTTCTTAGTTATTTCAAAATGATGCCGACGGCTGAAAGCGCCGCACAAATTATCAAAGAAATTTTTGGCATATATAAAATATTTATGCGGCTTTGAAAAAGAAAAGCAGCGAAAAGAAAAAATAAAAAAGCCGCAAATTTGCGGCTTCATTTTTGTTTGTGTCGGCATCGCCTTATCTTCCCGGGCCGCTTCCAGCCAAGTATTGTCAGCACTGATGAGCTTAACTTCCGTGTTCGGGATGGGAACGGGTGGACCCTCATCGCTAAAGACACCGACTGCACTGTGCCAACGCACTGCGCTTTTGTGATTAATAGTTTACTACATCAGCTTTGTTTTGTCAACACTTTTTTGAAAAAAAATTAAAAAACTTTTGGCGCTTGTTTAATCCGTATCACTGGCGAAATTTCCGGAAAAATTTCCAATCGTTATGCAAGAGCTTTTGTAGGTTTTTCTGCTGCTTGGTTTTAAAATTTTAGTTAATTTATATAAAAGAGTATGCCCTTTTTTGGCAGTTGGAAACAAATTGATAGCGTTATATCAATAAATGAATACCGATATATATATTTTACATTTGCTTTTCGTTTCATTAAGTAATAGAATAACAAAAAAATATCGTAGTATTACTATGGAGATTTAGTGAAAAGGAAGTAATGTTATGACAAAAATCACCATCATCGGCACGGGAAGTGTCGGCTCAACCATCGCCTATACGTTAACCGTTATGGGCATCGCGTCGGAAATTGTTATGATTGACATCAACAACAAAAAAGCATCCGGCGAAGCGCTTGATATTCAGCAGGGCACCCCGTTCTGCACACCGTGCAGTGTTTATGCCGGTTCTTATCAAGACGCAAAAGGTTCCAACATTGTAATCATCACATCGGGAGCGGCAAGAAAGCCGGGTCAGTCACGACTTGACCTTGCGCAGATGAATGTTAACATCATCAAAAGCATCATTCCCGACATCATCAGATATGCGCCTTATGCGACCTATCTGATTGTCAGCAATCCCGTTGATATTCTCACTTATGCATTTTGCAGACTTTCCGGAATTCCGGAGGAGCGCATCATCGGTTCGGGAACCATTCTTGACACAGCAAGACTTCGCGCCCGCCTTTCGGAAATTTATTCAATCAATCAGCGCAATGTTCACGCCTATGTGATGGGTGAGCACGGTGATTCTTCATTTGTTCCGTGGTCCATTGCCAACATTTCAAACATACCCATTGCCGACTGCAATTCAGCGTATATCCGCTCAGACGGTCTGGCTTATCCGAACATCAATTATGCCGATGTCGAAAAATATGTCCGCGATTCGGGGGCAAGAGTCATTGAGGACAAGGGCGCTACCTTTTATGCGGTTTCGGTTTCGGTTTGCCACATTTGCCGCAGTCTTCTCAGCGGCATTGACACACCGCTGACGGTTTCAACAATGCTTCACGGCGAATACGGAATTGACGATGTCTGTCTGAGCCTGCTTAATGTTGTCGGAAGCAACGGCGCGCACAGCAAGCTGCTTTTGCCGCTGAATGACAGCGAGCTCATCTCACTGAAAAAGAGTGCAAATTGTCTTAAGGAGATTATTGCAAACCTCGATCTTTAAGGCAAGCACTGCTTGCATGCTTACGCGGGGAAGAATGTTGCAATTTTTACAATGATGCCGCGACGGAAACTAAGTGCTTGAATTTAATAAATTTTTACTCCTATAGGCTTAGTTCTATAGGAGTAAAGTTTTTTGCCGGGCTTTTTTACAAAAAAGCTCGTGGGTGCGGGCAACGCCCGCGGAACTCACGCGTAGCAGAAAGCAATAACCTTTTATAATTTCGCCGCGAGGGAAAATAAGTGCAAAGGCGTGGCTTCGTCCCTCGGGCTACCGCTTTTTATAATTGTATTTTTCTTTTCGTTATCTCAAAACCAAAAACGAACGCGCTTCCACCGTAACATCACCGACTTTGGCGTCTTTTTTGTTGTAGTTGACATAAACGGTGATGTCGCCGGAATATTTTGTGCAGGTGACGCCGCTTTTGACTGTGTAATGATCGGTGATTTTCTTGTCTGAAAGGTCTGCAATTTTGCCGAGCCTTTCATAATAACTTTGAAGCTGTGCGCCGAAGTTTAAATAATTCATGCTGTCGGCGGTTTTGTCGGAGCCAAAGTTTTCATAATACGCTTCACAGCTTAAAACAGCACCGTATTCCGCACATTTCAAAAACTGCGTTTCGGGATTTGAACAAAGATTGGCAGGCTTGAGGCTGTAATTTTTTACACCGTGGAACAGAATCTGCAAAAACGGAACCGCTGTGCAGTACTCACGGTCGGCGACCGCCGCAGTTTGCGGAATGTTCGCAATGAAATCCGAATATTTCACGCTGTAAATGTTGCAAGAATCCGTCATCAGACTGCCGATGCAGGAAACTGCCGCACATTGCTTCGAGACAAGATCGCAAACCTCGCTTTTTAAAGCGGGACTTTTTGAAGAGTAGTCGCTGTAAAGATATTTCGCCGCATCGGCAAGACAAACGCCGCTGAAAGCGCTTGATTTGATTTGTTTGATCAATGCGTTAGCTTCGTTTTCAATTTCGTGCGCCGCAATGAATTCACCCGTACCTTTTGCGGTCAGAACCTTTGTTTTTATATCAGTATAATTCTTGCTTGCCGCCGTGGAATCGGGTGTAAGGGCGGCTTCTGCGCCGCAGTTTTCGGCAGTGAGCAGGTTGACATCGGCATAAACGCTGATGTTCTGAAGAGCCGCATAATTGAAAAATGCAGCCATCTCTTCTTTTGAGCCGAGCTCTTTGTTAAAACCGACTTCGCCGCTGTTCTTTTGCCTCAGTCCGCCCTCGAAAATGCCTTTGTATCGGACAATCAGATTGCCGAAGCCCTTGTTTCTGAAATAGGTAAGCATTTCCTGCGCCTGCTCATAGGTGGTGAGCGTATCTGCTTTTTTGCCGCTTTCGCAGACGGCTTCACCGACAATGTTTAAAACAAGCGGAGCGGACGATGTGCTTTCAACGCTGTCCTGCATGGTCAGAACGCCGTTTCTGATGAAGCCCTCGCGGCATGCCGCCGCCATAGAAGCATAATCGGCGTTGCTTCCGGAAAGAAAACGGTAGGTGATTTTGATTTCGGACTGGTAGCTTTTTTTTGCCGCATAAGCTTTGCCGCTTTGTGTTTCGCCCGTCTGTGTGATGCAAAACTGTGCGCCGACTCTGTTATACGCGGTTTTTTCAAGCGCTTTTTCGGCAATGATTTTACAAACGGCATCGCCTTTTTCAACGGTGGCAGCAAAGGCGGCACTTTGCTTTTTTATGCCGAAAACCGCAACCGAAGCCGAAGCGTCGGATTTTTCACTCAATGCAAGGTCGTCACCGTAAACCGCAACGGTGATTTTTTCAAATTCTTTTGCCTTTTTCGCGGTATCGATAATAGCGCCGCTTCCGTCGGGAATAAAGATGTAATCGCCGCTGTTTCCGCTTGTGCCCGAGCCGAAATAATCAAGCAGACGAATGTTTGTGACGGTGAAGTTTGAAGCAATGCTGTCTTTGATTTTTAAACAGTCAATGCCGGCGGAAAAAACACCCTGCGAAACGCTGTATTTTACAGCGGCGGCAAAGCTGATTTTTCCGCCGCTTTCGGTTTCTCTTTCGAATTGATAAGTTACCGTCAGTTCGCCGTTTTCTCCGACTTCATAGGAGGCAAGGCCGCGGGCAACACTGTCGTCTTGCGAGTTGAGCGTGTAAATCTTTCCGTCTGCGAGAACATCTACGCTTAAAACGGCAGGCGTTTCATCAGTATATTTTTCGGGAAGCGCGCTCCAGAGCGTTGTCGAGCCGGAATCATAAACGCTGATGCTGTAATTGTTTTTGTCAAAATACAGCGTAATCAGGTCGCTTCTTGTGACTTTCGTCAGATCCTTTGCCGTTTTTGTTTCAACATAAAGGCTTTTATCTTTACTTTCGCCGGATATATCTTCGCTTGCGATGCTTTGCGAAAGCATGATGACTGCCGCCTTTTCAGACGAACAGCCGCTCAGGCACAAAACAAGGATACACAATAAAGCTATAACACAGCTGACTGTTTTTTTTGATTTCATATCAGTTGCCGCACGGTACGAAAAGTGCAAAGATTCATGAAAAATCTTTTTCGGACAGTCGTACCGCTTCCTTTCACTTTTTTCTTTGCCGAAACGGCAAAGCTTCTGATGCTTTTGTATAGAAAAAAACTCTCTTTCAATATGCACAGCACATATTTTAAAGAGAGTATAACATATTCATAATAATTTTTCAATCGGGTTGGGCTGCCGTTACCCTAAACCGATATGACGCTTGATGGCTTCAAACGATTCGTCACTGATGACGTGCTCAATTTTGCAGGCGTCATTTGCCGCAGTTTCTTCGTCAACACCGAGTTTTACAAGAAGCTTTGTCAGCAAAGTGTGTCTTTCATAGATTTTTTTTGCAACTTCAAGACCGGTGGCTGTTAAAGTCAGGAAGCCTTCGTCGCTGACATTGACATAACCGCCGTTTTTCAAAAGACCGATTGCGCGGCTGACGCTCGGCTTTGAATATCCCATATATTCTCCGACGTCAACGGAGCGCACATGATTGCTTTTTTCTGACAATACAAAAATTGTTTCAAGATACATTTCTCCCGATTCCTGAAGAAGCATATTTTCACCTTCTGACGTTACTTTGCAACTTATTATGTAAAGCATCATAACATAAAAAACTTTTGTTTGCAAGAAAATTAATGGATTTTAATTTTGAAAGAGTGAATGATTCCTTTACGGATACAAAAAAATAATTGCCGAAAATTACCGAAAATTTATGTAAATAGAAAAAGACTTTTTTAATTTTTTAACAATGACTTTTTCTTATGAAAGTGATAAAATATAAGTAATCGAGCGGCTGTGTCGGAATTGTTCCGGCACGCAAAAGCGTAAGTCCGGATTCTTTCGGATTTGCGCTTTATTTTTTTGCCCGGGTAAACGATTTATGAAAGGAGAACGGCTGAATTCTGCCGTTAAACAAAATTTATGAACGAAAAAACGAACGCATTTCTTGAAAAAGACAACATAGGAAAACTTATGGCAAAATATGCCGTGCCGTGCATCATTTCTCTTCTGGTTGCCGCACTGTATAACATTGTTGACCAGATTTTTATTGCAAACGCCAGCTATCTCGGCTCCTACGGCAACGCGGCAAACACCGTTGTTTATCCGCTGACGGTTATTGCGCTTGCCATTGCTGTTATGATCGGCGACGGATGCTGTGCCTTTGTCAGTCTCAGCCTCGGAAAAAACAAACCCGACGACGCTTCCAAAAGTGTCGGCAACGCGGTTGTTCTTTCTGTGCTTTGCGGTGTTGTGCTCTGTGCGGTTTATCTGATCTTCAAAAATCCGATCATTTCCGCTTTCGGCGGAACGGTGAACGAGGAAACTTTTAAGCAGTCACAGGAATATTTCTTTTATATTTCCCTCGGAATTCCGTTTTATATGTTCGGTCAGGCGATGAACCCCGTTATCCGTTCGGACGCAAGTCCGCGCTTTGCCATGGTTTCCACCCTTGCCGGCGCCGTTGTCAACATCATTCTTGACCCGATTTTTATTTTTGTCTGCAAATGGGGCATGATGGGCGCGGCGGTTGCAACGGTACTCGGTCAGGTGCTCACGGCGGCGCTTTCGGTGTGGTATCTTTTCCATATGAAAACAATTCATCTTTCAAAAAGCAGTTTTCGTTTGCAGGCGCATATTTGTTCCAAGTTTCTGTCTCTCGGCCTTTGCAGCTTCCTGTCGCAAATTTCGCTTGTTGCTGCCATGGCGGCCATTAACAATATGATAAGAAAATACGGTGCCCTTGATGAAATCTTCTCGCAGGCGCAGTATGCACAGATCCCGATGGCAGTTGTCGGCATTGTTATGAAATTTTTCCAGATCGTCATCTCTGTTGTTGTCGGAATGGCGGCAGGCTGTATTCCGATTGTCGGCTTCAACATGGGCGCAGGAAGAAAGGATCGCGTCAGATCGCTTTTTACAAGGCTTTTGCTTTGTGAGGGCGCAGTGGGACTGATTGCGTTTTTGATTGTTGAACTTTTGCCGCATCAGCTCATTTCCATTTTCGGCGCTTCCAATGAAAGCGTTTATTACACCGATTTTGCCGTGCGCGCTTTCAGAATCTATCTTTGTATGGTTGTGCTTGCCTGCATCAACAAAGCGGCGTTCATCTTTCTTCAGGCAATGGGTAAAGCGCTTTCGTCAACCATGCTTTCGGTGATCAGAGAAATTGTTTTCGGCGTCGGCTTTGCGCTGATCCTTCCGCACTTTTTCGGTCTCGACGGTGTTCTTTATTCCATGCCGTGCGCCGATGTGCTGACGTTTATCATCTCTGCTGTTCTTATTGCACAGACATACCGCCAGCTCAGACAGGAACGGGTTAAAACGATCAAGCACTGATTAACAGCACACTGTTCCTCGCGTTTATACGCATTTTAATTTCTGAATTAACAAAACTGTCGCAACTTTACGAAATTTGCGGCAGTTTCTTTTTATCACTAAAAAAAGGAACAAGGATTACTTAAAGTTCTTATTTTTAAAAATATCACCCTGCAAGACTTGAAAAATGGGCAAAAAATTAAAAAATGTTGGATAAAAGGCGAAAAAATGCAAAAATCCCCCTTGACAAACAAGGGGGAAATATGGTACTATTTCAAAACATATAGCATGGGAAAATGTGCTTTTCCACTTACTCTAAAAGCATATTACCATTTATATAAAAAAATGTCAAGTGGTTTTTAAAATTTCTGTGAAAATGCGCAGAACCGTTTCTGTTCTTTCACAGCTTATGCCGTCAGGGCAAATAAAATTACAAATGGAGTGAAGAAGCCAATGGTTAATGTTACTGAAGTTCAGCTTGGTACCAACACGAGAAAAAGCTTTGGTAAGATTCAGGAAGTCATGAAAGTGCCGAATCTCATTCAAATCCAGAAGGACTCTTACAAATGGTTCCTTGAAACGGGCCTTAAAGAAGTTCTCAGAGATATGGAAGACGTCACCGATTATTCTGGAAATCTTGTTCTCAGCTTTGTTGATTACCACATGGAAAGCAAAGCAAAATACACCGTTAAGCAGTGCAAGGAAAGACAAACCTCTTATTCCGCACCGATGAGAGTTACCGCAAGACTGTTCAACAAGGAAACCGGTGAAGTCAAGGAAAGCGAAGTCTATATGGGCGATTTCCCGCTCATGACCGACAGCGGCACCTTTGTCATCAACGGAGCAGAACGCGTTATTGTTTCTCAGCTTGTCCGTTCGCCGGGTGTTTATTACGGCATGACGCACAATCAGTTCGGCAAAAAGCTTTTCACAACAACTGTAATTCCCAACCGAGGCGCATGGCTCGAATATGAAACGGATCAGAACGATATTTTCTATGTCCGTATTGATAAAAACAGAAAAATTCCCATTACCACCTTTATCCGTTCCATCGGCGTTTTTCTTGAAGAAAACGGAGACAGTCTCCGCCTTTCAAGCGATAGCGATATTCTTGAATATTTTGACTATGACGAAAGAATTCAGGCAACGCTTGAAAAAGACAACACCAAAGACAGCACCGAAGCCATTCTTGAAGTATATAAGAAGCTTCGTCCCGGTGAGCCGCCGACACGTTCAAGCGCCGTAAGCCACCTTCAGGGTCTGTTCTTTGATGATCACCGCTATGACATTTCAAGAGTCGGACGCTATAAATATAACAAAAAGCTCGGCATTGCCGGAAGAATCCGCGGCTTCAGACTGGCGCAGGACATCGTTAACGAAGTCACCGGCGAAATCATTGCCGAAGCAGGCGAGCTTGTTACAAAAGAAAGAGCGCAGGAAATTGATCAGGCAGGCGCAAGAACCGCATTTGTTGAAGTGGAAGGACTGGAAAAGCCCGTTAAGGTCATTTCCAACAACACGGTTGACATTCTGCCTTATCTTCCCGGCTTTACCAAAGAAGAACTCAACGAAATCGGAATCAATGAACGCGTTTCCTATGTTGCGCTGATGAATATTCTTGACAAGGTTCTTGATGCAGACAAGGAAGAAGCGCTTGCAATCCTTTCGGAAAACGCAGATGTTCTCATTCCCAAACATATCACCATTGACGATATTCTTGCAACCATCAACTATCTCAACTGCCTTGCAAACGGCGTTGGCAGCGCTGACGACATTGACCATCTCGGCAACAGAAGAATCCGCAGCGTCGGTGAGCTTCTTCAGAATCAGTTCAGAGTCGGTTTTGCAAGAATGGAACGCGTTGTCAGAGAAAGAATGGGTCTTCAGGCGCAGGAACCCGAAAACATCACCCCGCAGGCTCTGATCAACACCCGTCCTGTTATTGCGGCTGTTCGTGAATTCTTCGGTTCTTCGCCGCTTTCACAGTTCATGGATCAGAATAACCCCCTGGCAGAGCTTACGCACAAAAGACGTCTTTCCGCACTCGGCCCCGGCGGTCTTTCAAGAGACCGCGCCGGATTTGAGGTTCGTGACGTTCACTATTCTCACTATGGCCGCATGTGCCCGATTGAAACACCCGAAGGTCCCAACATCGGATTGATTTCCTATCTTGCAACTTTCGCAAGAATCAATGAATACGGCTTTATTGAAGCACCGTTCAGACCGATTGATAAAGAAACCGGCGTTGTGCTTGACACCTATGAATACATGACCGCAGACGTGGAAGATGAATATACCGTTGTTCAGGCAAACGAACCGCTTGATGAAAACGGCAGATTTGTCCGTCACAAGGTCAATGCCCGTCATCGCGATGAATTTGTTGAAATCAGCCCGGACAAAGCGGATTACATGGACGTTTCCCCGAAAATGGTTGTTTCCGTTGCAACCGCGCTGATTCCGTTCCTTGAAAACGATGATGCAAACCGTGCACTGATGGGCTCCAACATGCAAAGACAGGCTGTTCCGCTTCTGACCTGCGAAAGACCGTATGTCGGAACTGGTATGGAATATAAAGCGGCAACGGATTCCGGCGTCTGCGTGCTTGCAAAGAATGCCGGCAAGGTTATTTATGTAAGCGCAGACAAAGTTGACATTCTTGAAGACGACAACAATATTGAAACCTATAACTTCATTAAATTCATGCGCTCCAACCAGGGAACCTGCATCAACCAGAAACCGGTGGTTTCCGTCGGACAAAGAGTGGAAAAAGGTCAGGTGATTGCAGACGGCGCCGCAACCGATAACGGTGAGCTCAGCCTCGGCAAAAACGCGCTGATCGGCTTCATGACCTGGGAAGGCTATAACTACGAGGACGCTGTTCTCATCAACGAAAGACTTGTCCGCGAGGACGTATATACTTCCATTCATATTGAAAGATATGACCTTGAAGCAAGAGACACAAAACTCGGCGCAGAAGAAATTACAAACGAAATTCCCAACGTCGGCGACGACGCAAGAAAAGACCTTGACGAAAGAGGTATCATCAGAATCGGTGCCGAAGTTAAATCGGGCGATATCCTTGTCGGTAAGGTAACACCCAAGGGCGAAACCGAAATGACACCGGAGGAAAGACTTCTTCGTGCCATTTTCGGCGAAAAGGCAAGGGAAGTACGCGACACTTCACTTCGTGTTCCCCACGGTGAATACGGCATTGTTGTTAAGGTTGAAGAGTTCACCCGTGAAAACAGCAACAGCGATGAGCTTGCTCCGGGTGTAAACAAGGTTGTTCGCTGCTATATTGCACAAAAGAGAAAAATCCAGGTCGGCGACAAAATGGCAGGCCGTCACGGTAACAAAGGTGTTGTTTCCCGCGTTCTTCCTCAGGAGGATATGCCTTTCCTTGAAGACGGCACACCGCTCGACATCGTTCTCAACCCTCTCGGCGTTCCGTCCCGTATGAACATCGGACAGGTTCTTGAAGTTCATCTCGGCTTCGCCTGCCGTGAACTCGGCTGGCACATTATGACCCCTGTTTTTGACGGCGCACACGAAGATGACATTCGTGCCGCTCTTGAAGAAGCGGGACTTCAGACAAACGGTAAAGTCAGACTGACTGACGGACGCACCGGTGAAAAATTCGATGAAGAAGTCACAGTCGGCGTTATGTATTACCTGAAACTGCATCACCTTGTTGATGATAAGATGCACGCGCGTTCCATCGGACCGTATTCACTTGTTACTCAGCAGCCGCTTGGCGGTAAAGCACAGTTCGGCGGTCAGCGTTTCGGTGAAATGGAAGTCTGGGCTCTTGAAGCTTACGGCGCAGCTTATACGCTTCAGGAAATTCTTACGGTGAAGTCAGATGACGTCAACGGACGTGAAAAGACCTATGAGGCCATTCTCAAGGGCGAAAACGTTCCGCAGTCAGGCGTTCCCGAATCCTTCAAGGTTCTTGTTAAAGAACTTCAGTCTCTCGGTCTTGACATCAGAGTTCTTGATTCCGACAATCAGGAAATTGATCTCAAGCTGAATATTAACGACGAAGCAAGAAAAATTGCCGGCGGCAGAGCAGATATTCCTGTTATTCCCGAAGAGCAGAAACCCGCCGATGAAGAAAGCGATGACGACAGCGAGGTTCTTACTCTTGATGATGCAGACGATGATGACTCAGATGACGTTCTCAACGTTGATAATATTCTTGATCCCGAAGACATTTCAGAAACAGACGATGATGATAAATTTACAGACGATTACTTTGATGCTTTGTTTGAAGAAAGCAAGAGACTTGCAAGTGAAGATGACTTTTCGGGCAGCTTTATTCCCGATGAGGGCAACGATGAGTAACACGGAATCGGCAGCCGCTGAAAAAAGCAGCGGTTGTCAGGCTGCAATTATCAAAGAAAGGGCTGACTAAACTATGGAAAACATTTCATTTGAATCAATAAAAATAGGTCTTGCTTCGCCTGATATGATCAGAGAATGGTCATACGGCGAGGTTACAAAGCCTGAAACCATCAACTACCGTACCCTCAAGCCCGAAGAAGGCGGACTTTTCTGCGAAAGAATTTTCGGGCCTCTCAAGGACTGGGAGTGCCACTGCGGAAAATATAAAAGAATCAGAAACAAGGGCAAGGTCTGCGAAAAATGCGGTGTTGAAATCACAAAAGCAAAGGTTCGCCGTGAACGTATGGGTCACATTGAACTTGCCACGCCGGTTTCGCACATCTGGTATTTCAAGGGAATTCCCTCAAGAATCGGTCTGATGCTCGACATGAGCCCGAAAGAACTTGAAAATGTTCTCTATTTTTCAAAATATGTTGTTATTGATCCGGGTCTTCTTGAAGGTGATCCGAAAGACGGACGTTTCCGCAAATGTCAGGTAATTTCCGAGAGCAGATATGAAGAGGCGAAAAAGGAAGATATTTATGACACTTTCAGAGCAGGAATGGGTGCGGAAGCAATCAAAGAGCTGCTCAGTCAGATCGACATCGATGAGCTTTATACAAGTCTGAAAACAGAACTTGCCGAAGCAAGCGGTCAGAAGAAAGCGAAAATCTTAAAACGTCTTGACGTGGTTTCCGCTTTCAAATCCTCCGGAAACAGACCGGAATGGATGATTCTCGATGTGGTTCCGGTTATTCCGCCGGACATTCGTCCGATGGTTCAGCTTGACGGCGGACGCTTTGCAACGAGCGATCTGAACGATCTTTACCGCCGTGTTATTAACAGAAACAACCGACTGAAAAAGCTTCTTGATCTCGGTGCACCGAGCATCATTATCAGAAACGAAAAAAGAATGCTTCAGGAATCCGTTGACGCGCTGATTGACAACGGACGCCGCGGCAGACCCGTAACCGGTCCGAACAACAGACCGCTGAAATCTCTTTCCGACATGCTCAAAGGTAAGCAGGGACGTTTCCGTCAGAATCTTCTCGGTAAACGTGTTGACTATTCGGGACGTTCTGTTATTGTTGTCGGTCCGGAACTGAAAATCTATCAGTGCGGACTTCCGAAAGATATGGCTCTTGAACTGTTCAAGCCCTTTGTTATGAAATATCTGATTGCGCAGGCAAATTCAGACAAAGAAAAGGGCGGCAAAACCGGTTCTGCCAGCATCAAGAGCGCCAGAAAGAGTGTTGACAGACGCGATGACATCGTCTGGGACGCTCTTGACAAGGTTATCAAAGATCACCCGGTTATGCTTAACCGTGCGCCGACGCTTCACAGACTCGGTATTCAGGCATTTGAGCCGGTTCTGGTTGAGGGTAAGGCCATCAAGCTTCACCCGCTGGTATGTACCGCTTTCAACGCCGACTTCGACGGTGACCAGATGGCTGTTCACGTACCGCTTTCCGCGGAAGCACAGGCGGAAGCACGTTTCCTGATGCTTTCATCGGGCAACCTGCTCAAACCCTCAGACGGAAAACCGGTTACCGTTCCGACACAGGACATGATCCTCGGTTCCTATTATCTTACCCTTGTTATGCCCGGCTCCAAGGGCGAGGGCAAGGTGTTCTCCGATGTAAACGAAGCACAGATGGCATATAACGAGGGCATCATCGACCTTCATGCCATGATTAAAATCCGCATGACAAAAACCGTTGACGGACAAGAGGTTTCAAAAATTGTTGATACCACGCTCGGCAAGGTTATATTCAATAATCCCATTCCGCAGGATCTCGGTTTTGTTGACAGAAGCAATCCCGACAATCTGTTTGTTCTTGAAAGCGAAGGACTTAACAGCGGCAAGGGCAAAGATGTCGGCCTGATCAAAAAGAAACAGTTAGGTCAGCTTATTGACAGATGTATCCGTGTTCACGGAACGGCAAAAACGGCAGAGGTTCTTGACGCAATCAAGAGTCAGGGCTATAAGTTCTCAACACGAAGCGGTATCACGGTTGCCGTTGTTGATGCAACCATTCCGCCGCAGAAAAAGAAAATTCTTGCCGAAACCGAAAGTCAGGTTGATGAGATCAACAGAAGATACGATCTCGGACTTCTGAGTAACTCCGACCGTTCAAAAGGCGTTATCGAAGCATGGGATAAATGTACTGCCCGTGTTGCCGAAGCGCTCACAGGAAACTTTGACAAATTCAATCCGATTTATATGATGCTTGACTCAGGCGCCCGTGGTTCTGAAAGCCAGCTTCGTCAGCTTGCCGGAATGCGCGGTCTTATCGCAAACACAGCAGGTAAGACCATTGAAGTTCCCATCAGAGCCAACTACAGAGAAGGTCTGAACGTTCAGGAATATTTCATTTCTTCTCGTGGCGCGCGTAAAGGTCTTGCCGATACTGCACTGAGAACGGCTGACTCGGGTTATCTTACCCGTCGTCTTGTTGATGTTTCGCAGGACGTTATTATCCGTGAAGAGGACTGCGGCTGCACAGACGGCCTTGAAGTTTATGACATCATGGACGGCAACCGTATTCTTGAGCCGCTTGTTGAAAGACTGAAAGGACGCTATCTGCTCAATAGTCTCGTTGATGAAGAAACCGGCGAGATCATTATGGATAACGACCATATGCTTACAGAAGAAGATGCAGAAAAGATTGACAGTTATCTTACCGAAAAGAGAAACAAGGCAGAACAGGCCGGTGCGGACAAAGAAACGGTTGATAACATTCGCCGCATCAAGATCCGTTCACTTCTGACCTGTAATTCCAATCACGGCGCCTGCATCAAGTGCTACGGTTCCAACCTTGCAACCGGTCAGCCTGTAACAATCGGTGAAGCTGTCGGCATCATCGCCGCTCAGTCCATCGGTGAACCGGGTACACAGCTTACCATGAGAACGTTCCATACCGGCGGTGTTGCTTCCGGTTCGGATATTACACAGGGTCTTCCGCGTGTTGAAGAGCTGTTTGAAGCACGCAAGCCGAAGACGCTCGCAATCATCAGCGAAATTGACGGTGTGGTTTCGTTCGACACCGGCGGAAAGAACAAACACATTGTTGTTACCAATGAAGAAACCGAAGAAAGCAAAGAATATTTCCTTGCTTTCGGTGCAAGACCGAGAGTTACGGAAGGCCAGCGTGTTGTTAAGGGCGAAACCTTAACCGACGGTTCCTGCGATCTGAGAGATATTCTTTCCGTTATGGGCGTCAACGCGGTTCATGACTATCTGATCAGTCAGGTTCAGCTGACTTACCGTACACAGGGCGTTGACATCAACGACAAGCACATCGAAGTCATTGCCCGTCAGATGATGCGCAAGGTGAAAGTGGAAGACGCAGGCGACACAGAGCTTCTTCCCGGAACACTTGTTGAAAAGAAAGAACTTCGTGATGCAAACGAAGAAGTAAAGAGAAAAGCCGAGCTTGCAGGCGAAGAGGCGAACCTTGCAACAAGCACACCGGTTATTCTCGGTATTACCAAAGCTTCACTTGCAACGGAATCGTTCCTTTCTGCTGCCTCCTTCCAGGAAACAACAAGAGTTCTTACCGACGCAGCCATCAGAGGCAAGGTTGATCCGCTTCTCGGACTGAAAGAAAATGTTATCATCGGCAAGCTGCTTCCGTCCGGTACCGGCATGAAGTGCTACGGTGAAGTAACTTATGAAAAGCCCGAAGAAGAGGACGATGAGACTTCTGTAGTCGGTGCATAAAATCATTTGAAGCATAAAAACTGAAATAAAAAAATCATCTGCTGACAAAATGAAGCAGATGATTTTTTTGTGGAGAAAGCTGTCGGCAATTTCTGAAAATTCAGAGCCATTGCCAGAATGAGGTTATCTGATCGCATCTTTCATGGATTTAATATAATCATAAACATAGCGTGGGCTTTCGGTGCCGTATTTTCCGATGATGTTCACAATTGCCGAGCCGACAATCACACCGTCGGCATATTGCGCCATGTCTTTTGCCTGTTCGGGCGTTGCAATGCCGAAACCGATGGCAGCGGGAAGATCGGTATATTTTTTCACCCGGCTTACAATTTCGCCTGCGTGCTCGGAAATGCTTTTTCTCATGCCGGTAACGCCGAGAGAGGAAACGCAGTAAACAAAGCCCTTGGCTTCTTTGGCAATCATTTCCACGCGGCTGTCTGAAGTCGGGGCAACAAGCGAGATAAAATCAAGGTCGAATTTTTCAAAAGCCGGGGCGAATTCGTCCTTTTCCTCAAACGGAACATCGGGCAAAATCACGCCGTCCATGCCCGTTTGCGCACACCGTTCGGCAAATTTCTGCGTTCCGTAAGAATAGACAACATTGGCATAAGTCATAAATACCATCGGAATTTTGACGGTTTTACGGACTTCCTTAACCATTTCAAAAATATCATCGGTGGTAACGCCGAGCGAAAGCGCTCTGACATTGGCGCTTTGAATCACGGGACCCTCGGCAACCGGGTCGGAAAACGGAATGCCGAGCTCAATTAAATCGGCTCCGGCTCTTTCGGCTTCACAGATGACTTTTTTTGTTGTTTCCAGTCCGCCGTCGCCGCAGGTGATGAACGCAACAAAAGCTTTGCCGTGGTCAAATGCATTTTTAATCTTGCTCATTCGCTGATGTCCTCCCCTCTGTATCTTGCAATGGCGGCGCAGTCCTTGTCGCCTCTGCCGGAAATGTTGATTACGATGATTTTATCTTTGTCCATTGTCGGCGCAAGCTTTTTGGCATAAGCCACCGCGTGTGCCGATTCGATTGCCGGAATAATGCCTTCAATTTTGGAAAGATATTCAAAAGCGTCAACAGCTTCATCGTCGGTTATGGCAACATATTTTGCTCTGCCGATGTCGTGCAGCCATGCATGTTCGGGACCGACGCCCGGGTAATCAAGACCTGCCGAAATGGAATAAACAGGTGCAATCTGACCGTATTGATCCTGGCAGAAATAGCTTTTCATGCCGTGGAAAATTCCGAGTGAACCGGTGGAAATGGTTGCGGCGGTTTCGAAGGTATCAATCCCTCTGCCTGCCGCTTCACAGCCGATGAGTTCAACGCTTTCATCTTCCAGAAAATGATAAAATGCGCCGATTGCATTTGAGCCGCCGCCCACACAGGCGATTACCGCGTTGGGCAGTCTGCCCTCTTTTTCAAGCATCTGCTGTTTGATTTCCTTTGAAATGACCGCCTGAAAATCGCGCACAATGGTCGGAAAAGGGTGCGGACCCATAACGGAGCCGAGAACATAGTGTGTGTCTGAAATTCGGTTGGTCCATTCGCGCATGGTTTCGCTCACGGCGTCCTTGAGCGTTGCCGTGCCGCTTTCCACCGGGTGAACCTTTGCGCCTAAAAGCCGCATTTTATAAACATTGAGCGCCTGCCTTTCGGTGTCCTTTTTGCCCATGAAGATTTCACATTCAAGCCCAAGAAGCGCCGCCGCCGTTGCGGTGGCAACACCGTGCTGACCGGCGCCGGTTTCCGCAATCACTCTTGTTTTACCCATTTTTTTGGCAAGCAGAGCCTGACCGAGAACATTGTTGATTTTGTGTGCGCCGGTGTGGTTGAGATCCTCACGCTTGAGATAAATTTTTGCGCCGCCGAGATCCTTTGTCATGTTTTCGGCATAATAAAGAAGCGATGGTCTGCCGGCATAATTGTTGAATAAATCCGTAAGCTCGCTTACAAATTCCTTGTCGTTTTTATAATGGTTATAAGCTTCTTCCAGCTCAAGCACCGCGTTCATCAGCGTTTCGGGAATATATTGTCCGCCGTGAACGCCGAATCTGCCTTTTGCGTCTGCCATTATTTGTCCTCCTTGTATATAAAAGTTGCTGTATTTAAAAAAATTCATTTACTGATTGTTTGCGTATTTCTGATAAAGCTGCGGCAGAATCTGTGCAAGATTGCGGTATTCCACACAGCAGTGCTCTGCCATGCCGCGCGCCATATCGTTTGTCATAACGATTTTGCAAAGAAGCGGATTCATGGTTTTACCGAGCCAGAAACGGCTGATTAAAACAAGACCGTCGTCGGTCTGCTTGAAGATGTGCGCCATTTCCGTGTGGGGAATCAAGCCGTTGAGCACGCTGACATGACCGCAGACAATTATGGGTATTTGGTTTTCTTCCATCAGCTTTTTGGAAAAGCCGAAATCTTCTTCCGAAACAAAATCAATGCGAAGCGGCATTTTGCTTTTTCCGATTTGCTCAACCGGATAATGTGTGTTAGGCTGAAATTCCGGCAGGGTTTTCTGCCTGAAATAAGCCTGATTTTTCTTGTGATAAGAGATACCGAAATGCGCGCCGGGAAACCATACCTGATAGCGCAGATCTTCCTGACAGTGCCACCAGAACCACCATCGGATCATTTCCGGCGTGATACCGGGCATGGGGCAGATCATGGAAACCAGCCAATCGCCGCTTTTAAACTGCCCAAATCCGACTTCCTGCAAAAGTGCGCTGTCTGACAGAATTTCGTTTCGCTTTTCAAACGGCGTCAGTGTAATTTGGGGATGATCGAGCTTTTCTTTGATGTCCTTTGGAATTTCGGGAAGCGGCTTATCCAGTAATTCTTTCATGGAACGTTCTCCTTTTCATATATTTCTTGCTCTTTGAACAAATTCTAAAATTTTATCTCTGTCTTTATATCCGTTTGTTTCCGTGCCGCTGCTTGTGTCCACCGCAAAAGGAACTATGTCTCTGACGGCGCTTTCAACGCTTTCGCAGTCAAGCCCGCCGGCAAGAAAAAACGGCCGTTTCACATTTTTCAGCAGACTGTGGTCAAATTTTTCGCCTGTTCCGCCTGCGCCGCTGTCAAAAAGAATGAAATCAGCTGAGGATTTTTCGGCTTCTTCCACATCGCAAAGATTTTGCACACGAAAAGCTTTGATAACGGGTATGCCGCATTGTTTTTGAACCTGTTTTACAAATTCATCGTCCTGCGTGCCGTGAAGCTGAATGATGTCGATGATTCTTTCGTCTGCAAGCTGTTTCATATAATCAATCGGTTCGTTTATGAATACGCCGACAGCTTTGATGTTTTTATCAAGGCGCGCTTTCATCTTTTTTGCCTGCAAAAGGGTGATGCAGCGCTTTCTGCCGCTTGCAAAAATCATTCCGGCAAAATCGGCTTTTGCTTCATTGACAAAATCAACGTCACATTCTCGCCGCAGTCCGCAAATTTTCACCTTAACCATTGTTTTCACCCAAAAGCGTTCTGAGCATTTCTTTCTTGTCTTTAGCCCGCATAAGCGTTTCGCCAATCAGAACGGCGTTGATCTTGGCTTCTCTGAGCTTCTGAATGTCTTCGGCGGTTTTGATTCCGCTTTCCGAAACAAAAAGAACGTCGTCGGGAACAAGACTGCGCAGCCGGCAGCTGTTTTGCGTGTTAACCGTGAAATCTTTCAGGTTGCGGTTGTTTACGCCGATGATTCTTGCCGAAGCGTTCACCGCCTTTTGAATTTCGTCTTCATCGTGTGCTTCCACCAGAGCAGAAATCCCGAGACTGTCTGCAATTTCAATGTATTTTCTGATCGTTTCTTCAGAAAGCAAAGAACAAATCAGAAGCACCGCCGCCGCGCCCAAGGTTTTCGCCTGATAAATCATGTATTCATCGACCGTAAAATCTTTTCTCAGGCAGGGAATATTGACTGCTTGAGAAATTTCTTTTAAGTATTCGTCTTTTCCCATGAACCATTTCGGCTCGGTCAGAACGGAAATCGCCGCCGCACCTGCCGCTTCATAGTCTTTTGCAATTTGAATATAAGGGAAATCGGGCGCAATCAGTCCCTTTGAAGGAGATGCTTTTTTACATTCGCAGATGAAAGAAATGTCATCTGATTGAAGTGCTTTTTCAAAAGGAAAATCGGTTTCACAGTCTAAAGAAAGGGCTTTTTGCTTCATTTCTTCAAGACTGATTTCCTGCTTTTGTTTTTCAATTCTGATTTTCGTATAGTCGGCAATGGTTTCAAGTATATTACTCATTCGTTTGACGCCTTTCGAAGCTGACATAGTTTTTCTTCTGCTTTTCCGCTGTCAATCAGCTGTGCGGCAAGCTTCACGCCGTCGGCAAGGCTGTCGGCTTTTTCGGCAATATAAAGGCCTGCGCCTGCGTTGAGAAGCACAACATTGCGCTTTGCACCGCCGAGCTTACCGTTCAAAATATCTTCGGTGATTTTTGCGTTTTCTTCGGGTGTGCCGCCGACAAGTTCGGATTTGTCACATTTTTCCATGCCGAAATTTTCGGGTGAAATGATGCTTGTTTTATATTTGCCGCCGCCGAAATCGCAGATTTTGGTGGACGCGCTCAGCGAAATTTCATCAAGCTTATCCATGCCGTAAGCCACAATGCCGCGCTTTACGCCGAGGCTTGTCAGAACATGGGCAAGCGGCTCAAGGAGCGCTTCGTCATAAACGCCGAGAAGCTGCATGGTCGGTCTTGCCGGATTGGTCAGCGGTCCGAGAATGTTGAAAACGGTACGAAAACCAAGCTCTTTTCGGATAGAACCGACATATTTCATCGAGGTGTGATATTTTTGCGCAAACATAAAGCACAAACCGACTTCTTTTAAAAGAGAAACGCATTTTTCGGGTTCAAGATTGATGTTGATGCCCAGCGCTTCCAGACAGTCCGCCGCGCCCGAGGAGGACGATGCGGCTCTGTTTCCGTGCTTTGCCACTTTTACGCCGCCTGCCGCAAGAACGAAAGAGGAGGTTGTTGAAATGTTGAAGCTGTGTGCATTGTCGCCGCCGGTGCCCACAATTTCAAGCGTTTCCATGTTGCCGCAGTCAATTTTGAGCGCGTGTTCGCGCATGGCGGCGGCACAGCCCGAAATTTCGTCAATGGTTTCGCTCGTTGTGCTTTTGGTTGAAAGCGCCGCAAGGAAAGCCGCGTTCTGGGTCGGTGAGGTTTCGCCGTTCATGATTTCGTTCATAACGGCATAAGCCTCATCATAGGTTAAATCTTCTTTGTTGACAATTTTGATAATTGCTTCTTTAATCATAATGATACCACCTTTTATTAAAATAGAATTTACACG
>JBJFHW010000034.1:0-5886 GCA_051893965.1 Acutalibacteraceae bacterium | reverse complement strand
CTGTCACTTTTTATTATATCAATTATCCGTTTTTGTGTCAACCGAATGAGACGTCGCTCTTCCCACCTGAAAGGGAATTTTTCTTTGTTTTCTTGGCAAAAATGCCAAAAGCAACTACCGAAAGATAGTTGCTTCTGACAAAAGAAAAGATTTATAAGAAAGGGGGAGAAGAAAGCTTATTAAATGGTTGTTAACCTCTTACAACGCCGTATGAGGTTGTGACTTTTCCGCTTTCGGCGGAAACAGAATCGTTATGTACCCAATCAAAAACAACCTGCGGATTTGCAAAAATCTCATCAAGTCTTTTGATGAACGGAACAACATCGCCGAAATCAATAACCCTGTGGTCAAAAGCAATGCACATCGGAAGAATGCTTCTGATTGCAATTTCTTTTTCACCGTCTTTTTCAACAACAACGGGTTTGTCCTGAATGGCTCCGATTGCAAAAGCAGAAACCATCGGCGGAACAATTTCAAGAAGCGAAAGAGCACCGTTCTGATCAAGATAGGTTGAACCGATGTTGGAAACAACAACTGTTCCGGGCTCAAGATCTTTTATTGTGAGTCTTTCGGTTTCGGGAATTTTTTCATATTCTTTTTTGGCTTTGCCGTGAAGATGGTTAATTTTGCAATCGCCGAAATTTGCACCGACGAGCTTCATGATAACACGAAGAAAATGACCTTCTTTAAGGGTGTTGAGTGTGTTATCCAGTGAAACCGTATACATCGCTTCAGTGAGGTTTGTTTTTTCGGCTCTGCGTCTGACATCTTTTATGTAATCGGTCATGTTTTCAATGCTTCTGTTACCGAAGTTACGAAGATTGATTGTCATCATTTCTCCGTTCGGAAGAATGGTGGGCATTGAAATATTGATATCTTCAAAGGAATCAATTTTACCTGTTACGAACTTTCTGTTGAATTCCATGTGTGAATTCAGAATCGGGCAGGCTTTGAGACCTTCGGTGATGATTTTAAGCATGACGGTGTTGAACGTCACTTTTGTTTCGGGCGTTCTGCCCTCGTTGATCTGTTTATAAACCTTGAACAGTTCGGTTACATGAGGCTCATACATATATGTTACATGAGGAATGGTTCGCCAAGACTCTGTTGTCATATGAGAAACCATTTTTCTTTGAATTCCGAAATGTTCTCTTCTGGTAATTTTCATCAGACACTATCTCCTTTGATTTTTGGTTAAAATTAATCTTTACGAAATCCCTTATCTTATCTTACACAACCATACTTTTCTGTGTTGCTTTATTTTAAACATTTACCAAAAGGCTTGACTGATTTGCTGATGTTAATAAGTTGTTAACATTTTATCACATTTAATGCACATTGTCTATGGTGAAAAGGTTAAAAAATCACAAAATTTTTGTGGTTAAATATACAATATGCACAAAACGTTTGAGTGAATGCTCACTCAAAAACAGCTTAAAAATTTTTTCCTTACGGACTGCCAAAATTTCATATGTGGAATTTGTGGAAAGAAAGGAAAAATCCTGACAGTCCGTTAAGAAAAAATAAGAAAAGGAGAGCCAAAATGCATCTGAAGCTGACAAAATGAAACAACCAATGAGTGAATATTCACTCATTTTATGTGCCGATAAACAGCTCCACAATTGAATTTGTGAAGCTTTTGTGTTTACGATATTATTTATAAACGTATATATTTAAATGAAACTTAAAATATTGTAAACATCTGTTAAAATTATGTCGCTTTTTATAATTCTTTTTAAAAGTTACAAATTATACATATTTTTCTGCCGTTTTTTCATTTTTCTTCATTGTTTTTATCTTCCGGCTCGTCATTTTGGCTGTTCTTTTCATCATTTTCGTTTTCACAAAGAGTCTGACGGTCTTTTCCCTTGTTGTTTTTGGAATTACGGCGGATTTTGCTTGTGTTTGTTTTTTCAAGCTCGTTTTCGTGAATTCTGATTTTTCTTATATTTTTGTAAGAAGGCAAGGCGCGGTTGATTTTTCTGACGGTTTGCAAAATGGCATTTTGTATATCTTCTTTGGAAAGCTTTTCTTTTTGCAGTTCATTTTTGATTGCTTCTTCATCGGGCACCACGCAGGCCGTTACCTGCTCATCTTCCTCATCGTCTGAAAAAATCAACGATTCAAGCACCATCGGATCGCGGTTGAGGTAATATTCAAGCTCCTCAGGGTAAACGTTTTTGCCGTTTTTTGCAATGATAACATTTTTGCTTCTTCCGGTAATGTGGTAATATCCCTCATCATCGCAGAAGCCCAGGTCTCCCGTGTGAAGCCAGCCGTCTATGATAACATCGTCGGTTGCTTTTTTATTCTTATAATAGCCGAGCATAACCATCGGACCTCTGACGCAGATTTCGCCGATGCCGTCCTCCGTGCTGTTTTCAATTTTGATTTCTGCGCCCTGAATCGGTTTTCCGATGCTGTCCGGGCGCGGATCTTCGCTGCTGTTACAAATGGCAATCGGAGAACACTCCGTAAGCCCGTAGCCGATGATTACTTTGAAGCCGAACGCTTCATAATCGCGCACAATATCCTCGTTGATGGCGGCGGCGCCCGTAATAATCAGGCGCATATTTCCGCCGAACGCTTCATGAATGAGAGAATAAAGCTTTTTCTTGATTTCACTGCCCGGAATTTTTGAAAGCACCTGAGAAGCCTTGCCGACAGTCAGCGATTTTTTAAGAAAGCTTTGTTCGTTCAGCTTTCTCATGATTTTATTGTGTGTTTTTTCAAGCAGAAGCGGAACGCACGCAAAAATCGTCGGGCGAAAACGCTTCATATCTTTTGAAACATTGCGTAGATTTTCGCTGAAGCTGACACAGCCGCCGATATAAAGCGTAACAAGCATCACAATCGACTGATAGGTATGATGAAGCGGCAGAACGCAAAGGGTACTGTCGTTATAATCAACGTCAACCACGCTCAGAACGCCGGTAATATCGCTGCAGATATTCCTGTTTGAAAGCATGACGGCCTTTGCCATTCCGGTTGTTCCGGAAGTGAAAAGAAGAACGGCAGGTGCATCGGGATCAATTTCCTTTTCTTTATATTTACCGTCGGCAATCATCTGTTTGCCGCACTGAATCAGAGAATCAAGGCTGATGACATGCTTGCCCGCGGTCCGTGAGCAGGAAATGATTTTAAAGCGTTTCGGAAGATGCTTGGCGTTTTTTTCAAGCGTTCCGGCAAATTTTTCATCGGTAATCACAGCGTCGATATGAGCAAAGCGAACCGTATTGAGGAATTCTTCAATCGGAATTTCCCTGTCAACAGGCACAACCACACCGGCGCCGCAGACCACGGCAAAATAGGAAACGCACCATTCATAGCAGTTTTTCATGCAGACGGCAATCTTTTTATCGTTTCCGCCGAGCAGACGGCAAAGTCCGGCACAAAGCCGCTTTGTCTGCGAATAAAACTGCTTATAGGAAACGTGCTTTTCTTCATCATTTTCATCGGCAAGCAAAAACGCTTTTCTGATTGCATAACGCTTTGAATTGAGCGCGGGAATCTGCCTTAATGTTTCAAGTTCAAAATCGGTGTTTTCAGCTGCGCTTTCATTTTCGTTCATAATATGCTCACCTCCGCTTTTATTTTTTACTTGAACAAACATCTTTATTAAAGGAAAGTATAACATATAAAAAATGAAAAATAAAGACAATATGGCGTTGATAAACGCTTAAACTTTTTTAAAGATTATCCGAAAATTTTTGCTTTATAAAAATTGTTTGCATTGATTTTTTTGTTGTTTTAATTCTCATTAAGGTACGCTTAATAAAATTATTTTAGCAGTTTTAATTTAATTGTTATCAATTACTTGCTTTTTTTTGCAAAATGATATACAATTATTGAGCTTATTGTCTGTATTCTTTATCAGACAAATTTTTATGTAAAGGATTGAATTATTAAATGGCGAAGAACGAAAAAACTCAGGCTGAGCTGTATCGTGAGCAGCGCAAAGCGCGTCTTGCGAAAGCAGCCAAGAAAAATGCCAAAAAGCAAATCAGCTCACAAGGCAGCAAGATTGCCGGCAGAATTATTGCTGTTGTTCTTGTTTTAGCTCTTGTTATCGGCGTCGGAGCTGTTGTTGTCAAGCAGTCAGGTGTTATTGAAAAGAGCCGTACGGCATTTTTGGTCGGCGACGAAAAAATTTCTCAGGCTGAATATCAGTATTACTACATGTCTGTTTATAACAATATTTCCTATTATAATCAGATGTATTCTCAATACGGCATGAGCTATGCTTCCATTGACACTTCGGTTGCTCCGTCACAGCAGGATTATGACAATTCTCTCGGAACCATTGAAGATTTCCCGGAAGACCAGACTCCCACATGGGCAGACTTCCTTTCCTATTCGGCAATGGAAAGCATCTGCTCCGTTAAGGCATCTGTTGCCGCAGCAAAAGAAATGGGACTTGAGCTTACCGATGAACAGAAGGCCGAAGTTGAAACCCAGATGGAAGATCTCAAAGAGAGTGCAGAGTCTTATTCCGAAAATTCATCCATCAAATATTCCGCTTCCGCTTATCTGAAAGCAAACTACGGCAAAGGTATGAACGAAAATCTTTACAAAGAAATTCTGACCGAGCAGAAGCTTGCAAGTGCATTCCAGGAAGCAAAAGAAGAAGAATTTGCAAAAGATTTCACTTCAAAGGAAGTCAACAAGGAATATAAAGATAACATCACAACCTACGGTGTTGTAACTTTCAGAAGCTACACGGTAACAGCCGAAACCGTTGAAGACGAAGAAAGCGGAACCTCTTCTGCAACAGATGAAACCATGAAAGTCGCAAAACAGGCTGCAGATATTATTGCCGCCGCAAAAACGGAAGATGAGTTCAAATCACTTGCTGCCGACAACGAAAAAGCGAACGGCAACAAGGACTATAAGAATTATATCAGTGATGACACCCTCACTCTTCAGGAAGATCAGAGCATCAGTTCAATTTCTGTTTATGATGAAGACTTTTCAGCATGGATTTCCGATACCGATACCGCTGTCGGCTCAACTTATGTTGTTGAAGACACCAACACCGGTTATACCGTATATATGATGGTCAATCCGATTCATAAAGCCGCAGCTTATGAAACCTATGATTCCAGACACATTCTCATCAACTTCACAGAAGAAGAGACGGCTGACGAAACTTCAGATGAAGCAGAAACAGCAGAAACCGAAGAGACAGACGAAACAACCGTAGCCGAAACAGAAACAACGACTGAAGAAACAACTGCCGCTGCCAAGGAAGAAGTTGAAGTTACTACTCTTGACACTTCCAAATACAGTGATGTCACAATTGACCTCGGTGTAACGGCAGAAACCGCAAAAGACAAGGAAGCCTACAAAAAAGCTCAGGATATTCTTGAAGAATATCTCAAGGGCGACAAAACAGCAGCAGCCTTCGGAACACTCGCTCATGAATACAGCGAAGACACCGGAAGCAACGAAAACGGCGGACTTTATGAGGGAACAAAATCAGGTGACTTTGTTCCTCCTTATGAAGAATGGTGCATGAAAGACGGACGCAAAGAGGGCGACGTCGGCATTGTTGAATATGAAGGCGACAATTACAGCGGCTATCATATCCTCTATTTCGTAGGCAAGGACACTGTCAAGTGGGACGCAGCTGTCAGAGAATCTCTTGCAGCCGACAAATATAATGAATATTCCGAAGAACTTGCACACGGTGACAATGTTGCACGTTCGGATGTAAACGAAAAAGCAATCAGCACAGTAAGCGATTTCCTTGACGGTCTTGTCAAGAATTACGCAAAGAATGCAAGCAGTGAAAGTGCGTATTAATCAAAACGCTTAACAATATTAAAACAGCATATAGCACAATGCCGCAAAGATCAAAGCTTTGCGGCATTGCTTTAGTATAAT
>JBJFHW010000033.1:0-5947 GCA_051893965.1 Acutalibacteraceae bacterium | reverse complement strand
GGCATCATGTTCGGAGATCTCGGTCAGGGCATTGTTCTTTCGATTATCGGCTTTGTTATGTGGAAAAAGAGCAAATCCGGCCTTGGAAAAATCCTTATTCCATGCGGAATTTCATCGGCCTTTTTCGGCTTTATTTTCGGCTCGGTATTCGGATTTGAAGAAGCGCTTGATCCTGTCTATAAAAAGCTTGGAATGAGCGGAAAACCGATTTCCGTTATGGATTCGATAAACACGGTTTTGCTTTTGGCAATCGGCATCGGCGTTGCACTTGTTATTGTTGCGATGCTGATAAATGTCGTAACCTGTATAAAAAAGAAAAAATTCGGTTCTGCTCTTTTCAGTGAAAACGGATTGACAGGTATATGCGTATATATTGGCGGAGCAAGTCTTGTTTATACTTTCATGTCAGGTAAAACACTGATTCCGTCTGTTGTTTCGGTAATTATGCTCGTTGTAGGTCTTGTTATACTTTATAACAAAGAAATCATTGCCGGCTCAATTGATGAACACAGATTTGTTAAACCTGAAAGCATTTCGGATTATCTGATGCAAAATCTTTTTGAATGTATTGAATATATCCTTTCCTATTTCAGCAACACGGTTTCTTTCCTGCGTGTTGGCGCGTTTGTCATTGTCCATGCAAGCATGATGATGGTTGTATTTACTCTGGCAGGCGATGTGAATACGGTTAAGGGAATTTTGATTGTTGAAGTAGGTAATATTATCGTAATTGCGCTTGAGGGTCTTCTGACCGGTATTCAGGGACTGAGACTGGAATTTTATGAGATGTTCAGCCGTTTCTATGAGGGTGACGGCAAACCATATAATGCAGTAAAACTCACAAGCAAAAGTAAATAATATAAATCAATATAAAAAAGTAAAGCCACCGGCTTTGCTATGGGGGTAAAAATTATGTCAACATTATTTTATGCATTAATCATCATCGTTCCCGCAGTCGTTCTTATGCTTTCTGCTTTCTTCACTTTTAAAAGAAGAATGGAAGGCAAATCTCTCGGTAAAACGATGCGACTTAATCTTGTAACGTTTCTTGTATTGATCGTTATGGTTAGCATTTTTGCTTTTGCGGCAAGCGCACAAACAGGTGCACCGGCAGATGTTAACGACGCGCAGACAGAAACAACGGCACAAACCGAGCAGGAAGTTCAGACTGAAGAAAACGGCTCCTCTTCAAAAGGGCTCGGACTTCTTGCAGCAGGCCTTGTAACAGGTCTTGCAGGCATCGGCGGTGGTATTGCAGTTGCAGCAGGTGCGCCCGCAGCGATCGCGGCAACAAGCGAAGATCCGAAATCCTTCGGTAAGAGCCTGATCTTTGTTGCTCTCGGTGAGTCCATCGCTCTTTACGGTGTTGTTATTTCAATTCTTATTCTTAACAAAATCTGATATAAACCGTCCGTTTTAAGTACGGCAAAAATAAAACAAAAGGAGGTCATCGTTTTGAGAATGTTTCTTCTGTCATCGGACAGCGATACTCTGACCGGCATGCGCCTTGCAGGTATTGAAGGTGTTCTTGTGAAAAGTCAGGACGAGTTTGATCAAGCAGTATCTTATGCTTTGTCAGAAAAGTCAATCGGAATTTTACTTGTTACAAAAACAATAAGCGATGAATTTGCCTCAAGTGTTTTAGAACTTAAAAAGGATAACCGCATTTTAGTTACTCAGATTCCGGATATGAAAAATCCGTCTGTTCCCGGTGACAGTATAACACGATATGTTCAGGAAGCGGTCGGAATCAGAATTGATTGAGTTGCTGTAAAATATTTAAAAATGCATGAATCGGAGTTGATTGTATGCTTAATCAGAATGATAAAATTGAACGCTTTGCGGAAGTAATTAATAAAAATGCTGAAAAGCAATGTAAGAAAATTGAAAAACAGGCCGAAGATTTTAGAAAAAAAGAACTTGCCGATTTGGAAAAACAATGTGAAAACGAGCTGAACAACAGACTTTTGTTTGAAAAAAGCAGAATTGCAAATGAAACAAACAAAAAAATTTCGGCTCTTGAGGGAGAAAGCAAAAAGCAGATTTCTTTAAAGAGAGAAGAAATTTTGAAAAGTGTTTTTTCATCGGCTAAGAAACAGCTTTGTGAATTCACCGAAAGTGATGCATATTATCCCGTGCTTGAAAACAGTATCAGAAAGCTTTGCGATGAAATTGAAAAAAATGTGATAATTTTTGTTCGAGAGAAAGATGTTGAGCTTGCAAAAAAAACGGCTTCGCTTCTTGGCTGTGTTTTAAGTGTAAATGCTGCGGACGATATAAAAATCGGCGGTGCATATGCATGCAATGAAGAACAAACAATTTTCGTTTACGACACTTTAGACGCAAGACTCGAAAATCAAAAGGAAGTTTTTATGCGTGAATCGGGACTTGCAGCAGTATAAAATAACCGAGGTGATTGAATTGTCCGGTGAAAATTTAATTTACGGTATTAACGGACCGGTTGTTACTATAAAGGGCAAAACAACGCTTTCCATGATGGAAATGGTTTATGTCGGTAATTCACGTCTTATCGGCGAAGTTATCGGACTTGACAGCGAAAAAACAACCATTCAGGTTTATGAAGACACAGTCGGATTAAGACCGGGTGAACCTGTTTTTTCAAGCGGAAGTCAGCTTTGTGTAACACTCGGACCGGGAATACTGAGCAATATTTTTGATGGAATCGAAAGACCGCTTCCTGCCATTGAAAAACAAACCGGTTCATTTATCGGCAGAGGTATCAATGTACCGTCGATTGATGAAGAAAAACTCTGGGACGTTGAAATTCTTGTTGAAGTCGGTGATGAACTTTGCGGCGGTCAGGTTTATGCCCAGACGCAGGAAACACCGATAATCAAACATAAAATTATGCTTTCTCCGCTTCTTTCCGGAAAGGTTGCAAGCGTTAAAGAAAGCGGAAAATATAAAATCAACGATACGATTGCCGAAATTGAAACAAAGGACGGAAAAATTGTTCCTTTGACTCTTTGCCAGAAATGGCCGATCAGAATTCCGCGTCCGGTTAAAAACAGACGCAAAATGGAAAGACCTCTTGTAACCGGTCAGCGTGTTCTTGATACTCTTTTTCCGGTTGCAAAAGGCGGTGCCGCGGCGATTCCGGGCGGATTCGGTACCGGAAAAACCATGACGCAGCATCAGCTTGCAAAATGGTGTGACGCTGATATCATCGTTTATGTCGGCTGTGGTGAACGCGGCAACGAAATGACGCAGGCTCTGACGGAATTTTCAGAGCTGACTGATCCGAAAAGCGGAAGACCGTTGACAGACAGAACTGTACTGATTGCAAACACATCAAACATGCCTGTTGCCGCTCGTGAGGCTTCCATATACACGGGAATCACGCTTGCCGAATATTACCGCGACATGGGTTATCACACGGCAATTATGGCTGACTCAACTTCGCGTTGGGCAGAGGCGCTTCGCGAAATTTCGGGACGACTGGAAGAAATGCCTGCCGATGAAGGTTTCCCGGCTTATCTTCCGTCTCGACTTTCGGAGTTTTACGAAAGAGCCGGATATATGGATACGCTTTCGGGCTCCGAAGGCTCTGTTACCATAATCGGTGCTGTTTCTCCGCAAGGTTCCGATTTTTCCGAACCTGTCACGCAAAACACAAAGCGTTTTACCCGCTGCTTCTGGGCACTTGATAAGTCACTTGCCTATGCAAGACATTATCCGGCCATCAACTGGAACAACAGTTATAGCGAATATATCAGTGATCTTGAACTTTGGTATCATGACAATGTCGGTCCGGACTTTATGAAATGTCGTGAGGAGCTTTGTTCCATTCTTTATGAAGAAAACAGCCTGATGGAAATTGTTAAGCTTATCGGTGCCGATGTTTTGCCTGATGATCAGAAGCTCACAATTGAAATTGCGCGTGTTATCCGTGTTGGCTTTTTGCAGCAAAATGCTTTTCATAAGGACGATACTTATGTACCGCTTGAAAAGCAGCTGAAAATGATGCAGGTAATTCTTCATCTTTATCATAAATGCCGAAAGATCATAGCTTTGCAGGTGCCGATTTCAAAACTGCTTTCAACCGGTCTTTTTGATAAGCTTGTTAAAATGAAATATGATGTTTCAAACGATAACATCGCCGTACTTGACGATTATTTAACCGAAATTGACAGCACGCTTAATGCATATCTCAAATAAGGAGGGATAACAATGGTTGTTGAACATCGCGGACTTAGTGAAATTAACGGCTCTCTTGTTATCCTTGAGGGCGTCAAAAAGCCGATGAATGAAGAAGTTGTAAAGCTTGAGCTTGAGGACGGAACAAGCCGCACAGGAAGAATTGTTGCTATTGAAGGTGACAAGGCGGTCGTTCAGGTCTTTGAGGGAACAAGGGGACTTTCCATGTCAAACACGAGAACTGTTCTGACAGGAAAGCCGATGGAAATGAAGCTTTCGCCCGAAATTCTCGGCAGGGTTTTTGACGGTCTCGGACGACCGATTGATTCTCTCGGCGAAATATATCCCGAAGAGAGTATGAATGTTAACGGTGAACCGATTAATCCTGTTTCCCGCGTTTATCCGCAAAACTATATCCGAACCGGAATTTCGTCCATTGACTGTCTGACAACTCTTATCAGAGGACAGAAGCTTCCGATTTTCAGCGGTTCTGGTATGAAGCACAATGAATTGGCCGTTCAGATTGTAAGACAGGCTTCCATTGCCGATAACGATGATTTTGCAATTGTTTTTGCCGCCATGGGTGTTAAAAACGACGTTGCGGAATATTTCAAATCATCTTTTGAAAATGCCAATGTTATGAACAGGGTTGTTATGTTTCTGAATCTTTCAAACGATCCGATCATTGAAAGAATCATAACACCTCGCTGCGCTCTGACCGCGGCAGAATATCTTGCTTATAAGCTCAATAAGCATATACTTGTTATTTTAACCGATATGACTTCCTATGCCGAAGCACTTCGTGAATTCAGCTCAACTAAGGGCGAAATTCCCGGAAGAAAAGGGTATCCGGGTTATCTTTATTCTGACCTTGCAAGTCTTTATGAGAGAGCCGGAATTATCAAATCCGCAAAAGGCTCCGTAACGCAGATTCCCATTCTGACAATGCCGAATGATGACATTTCGCACCCGATTCCCGACTTGACAGGTTACATTACCGAAGGCCAGATTGTTCTTGACAGAGGACTTGATACCAAGGGCATTTATCCGCCGATTAATGTTCTTCCGTCGCTTTCCCGTCTGATGAAAGATGGTATCGGCGCCGGATACACCAGAGAAGATCACAGTGCTCTTGCTAATCAGCTGTTTGCCTGCTATGCAAAAGTGCAGGACGCAAAGGCGCTTGCATCCGTTATCGGCGAAGATGAGCTTTCTGCAAGCGATAAGCTCATCATGGAATTCGGCAGGGAATTTGAAAAGCAGTTTATCGGTCAGGGCATGAATGAAAACAGAACGATGGAAGAAACGCTCGATCTCGGCTGGAAGCTTCTTTCCATGCTTCCGAGAAATATGCTTGACCGCGTTGACGATAAATATCTTGATATGTATTATAAACCTCAGAAGCCGGAGAGTGAACAGGAATAAAATCATGACCCGGATGTTTTGGTCTGTTTCGTAAGAATTCAGCACCAACGAAATCAGTAGTGTTCTGCGGTTAATTTTGAAAGAAAGGAAAGTGACTTCATGCAACAGGTTTTTCCGACAAAAGCGAACTTAATGAATGCAAAAAAATCCCTTCTGCTTGCTAAGGTCGGTTATGATCTTATGGACAGAAAGAGAAATATACTTGTTCGTGAAATGATGTCACTGATTGATAAAGCAAAAGAGGTTCAGAACAATATCGGTCAGGCTTATGAAAAGGCATATCGTGCATTGAGAAAAGCAAATCTCAGTCTTGGTGATTGCAACCGCTTTGCTTTGGCAATGCCCGTTTCCGATGATCTGACAA
>JBJFHW010000032.1:0-5984 GCA_051893965.1 Acutalibacteraceae bacterium | reverse complement strand
GTCAAAAATAAGTCGTTCGATTTCCTTACTTACCGGGTATCCCGAGCCGCCGGCATTACTGATATTGGTCAGCCAGACCGCCGTCAGTTTATCCTGCGGACTGACAAAAAAGTGGGTTCCGAAAGCACCCGACCAGCCGTAGGTGCCTTCGGTGGCGTTGAAATTGCCCTTTTTACCGTCCTGACGGATCCGCACGCCAAGCCCCCACACCTGACCGGGTTCGGGTTCAAGATGAATAAGAGGGGCTTCGGTGCGAAGCTGCCTGACGGTTTCCTCCTTCAAAAACTGCTTGCCGTTCAGAACACCGTCACTACATAGCATACGGGCAAAGTTTTCATAGTCGTCAAGCGACGCATACAGGCCGCCGGAGCCGCAGACATACCCGTCGGTCATCTTGATAAAGCCCTTGACATCGGCTTTTGTGCCCGTTACGTCCTTGAGTCCCTTTTTTGTGTGCTTATAGAGCCGCACAAGGTTCCGATTGTCCGGAGAAAAGGACGCATTTTTCATCGCAAGCGGCGCAAAGATTTCTTCTTCAAAAAACCGTGCGGCGTCCTTTCGTGAAACCACTTCAATCAGCCTTGTCAGAACGTCAAATCCGGCAAGAGCCGAATAGCTCGTCATGGTGCCCGGCTGCCAGTCAAGGTAATAGTCGCCGTATCTTTGGCATACCTCGGACAAATCGGTTCTTTTCTCCTTATTCCGGAGCATCGCCATAAATCCCCATACCCCCTGTTCAAGTCCTGAAGAATGGGAAAGCAGGTCTCTGACGGTGAAGTCACGCTCGGCAGGTACGGTTTTCGGTGTGATGCGGTTGAAAAGCGCAAGCTTCATAAGAGTTGAAAGCGGATTCATCTTTTCTTTCCAGATAAACCGCTTGTCAGCGATCACCGCCATATCCCGGAATTCCGGAAGATAATCTGCGACGGCGTCGTCAAGACCGAGCTTGCCTTGTTCCACCAGCTTCATAATACCGACGGCAACAACGGGCTTTGTCATGGACATCATACGGTATATGTCACCATATTCGGTCTCTTTCCGGTGGGATAAATCCGAATAGCCGAACTTTTCCCGATAAACCGTTTCTCCGTTTTTCGTCACGCTTAAAATGCCGCCGGCAATTTCTTCGTCCTTAACAAGCTTTTCAATATAGGTACTGATTTCTTTGCAACTCATAATTTCCTCACGATGTCGATGATATAGTCCTCACATTCACGGGCAAGCACCGCCTGCTGTTCGCTTTTGGCTTCGTTCGGTGCCGTAAAATCGGGTCGGTTGACCTCAAGAAAGCCGTGAAGTGCTGTTTCATATTCTTTCCATGTTGCCGTTTGTCCGGCCTGCCTGAGCCGTTGGAAATATGTTTCTCCATGAGGCTTGAGTACATCTTTTCCGCAGACAATGATATCCGCCGGAGCAATTCCCAAAAGGTCGCTGTCGGAAGCTACGGCAGTAGACAGATACGGTGCCCCCGGATCAATGCCGTCAAAGAACAGGTTGTGTATTTCGCTGAGAGTGGCACTGTCGAGCTGCTCTTTCATCGGATTCGGCAGCGTTCCCGTCCAGTCAAGAAACGGATAGACAAGAATCTGTCGGGCAATCGGCAGTCCTTTTTCTTTTGCCAGAACGGCGGCTCCTGCGGCGACATGTGCGCCTGCGCTCTGACCGCAGATGACAATCTGCTCCGGATCAATGCCGTAAAGGTCGCTGTTTTGGATAAAATAGCCGATGACGGTGCAGACCTCCTGCATCGGGAACGGAAAGGGACGAACGTCAAGCTTCGTATAATTGATGTTGACGGCAACGCAGGGCACTTCACGGGATATTTTCTGACACAGGGAATCGACAAAAACCGCATCGCCGCCGACCCATGCACCACCGTGAAGCTCAAGAAACAAGGGAAGCTTCGTTTTCGTTTCTTCGGGCAAATGTAAAATGCAGTCCACGCCGTCAACGGTTATGCGCTTGCCGAGAGACGGTATTTTTCGGTATTCTTCCCGTTGCTTTGCAAGCATTTCGGCGGCACTTTGTAATTGCGCATTCATCTGACGCATCTCCTTAATATTTTCTCGAAAGCCGGGCTTCACATTCTTCTCTTGTGATTTCTCCGGCGTTGCATTTTGCCATCAGCTCCACGTCCTTATCCTTCATGCGGTACATGAACATGACGAGAACGCCGAGAATCGTGCCGATTGCCGGAATCAGCGCATAGACAACCCACAGCATATTCAGCGCACTTTCCGGCTGCTGGATACCCTGCGCGGCAATATCCTCGAAGCTGTCGGCGTTGATTTCAACCCAGCCCGAAAGACCGAGCATAAAAAGTCCCAGCGAAGAAGCCACACTTTGCGTAAGCTTGGTGACAAAGGAATTAAGCGAGAAGAAAATGCCCGAGCAGTCCTTGCCGGTTTTATAGCGGGTGTATTCGATGGTGTCGGGAATCAGGAAGCTTTTCGCGATATTGGACACATTTCCGGGAAGTGACTGAATGACCAAAAGCGAGCAAAGTATAATCACATGCTCCGGTCCGATAAAGTACATCGCAAGAAGAGGGATGCCACCCAACAGACCGGCAAAAAGAATCACCGGCACCTTGCCGAACTTTTTGGCAAGCTTTGCGGTTGAAAGCTGAGCAATCAGCCCCGGAATCGCCGAAATCGCAATCGGAACCATGAAAATCATGGAGTTTCCGAAGTGATAATAGGCGACGAAGTTGGCAAGGTTGGCCCCCGTGGCAAGGCAGGAGGTGACCACGCTGCTTAAAAGCAGAACAAAGATATATTTATTCGTGCGGACGCAGTTAATCATGTCCTTAAAGGTATATTTCGCCGTTTCTTCCTCGTCGGCGTTGCGAAGCTCCGTGTTGTATTCCGTGACACCTCTTGTAATCGAAAGCATCATGATAAAGAAGATAACGGAAGAGCCGACAACGACCCATTTGATCGGGATTCCGACCATTTCGCTGACAAGCAGGTAAAAGACCATGCCGATGAGCATGATGACGCTGTTGTTGAGAATCTGACGGTTCTGAATGATGACATTGCGCTCTTCCACATTGTCGGTCAGCGTGATGGCAAGAGAATTCATCGGCACTTCTACCAATGTATAAGTCAGGTCATACAGAAGATAGAAGACACCGAACCAGATAAGCTTTGACCATTCAGGTAGAGACTGCGGCATCATGAAAAACAGAATCGTAAAAATCGGGAACATCCAGAATGTCAGACGAAACCACGGCAGATATTTGCCTTCGCCTGCAAGCTTGCGGAATCTTTTCAGGTTTTCAAGATGAAATTTATCAATCAGAAAGCCGAAAATGACGTCGTCAAACGAATCGATGATTTTGACAACGAGCATGATGCCTGCCATTTTAGCGGGGTTGATCCCCTGCATAAGAAGAAACATCGTCATAAAGGTGGTGATGATGGCGCCCTCGCAGGTTCGACCCAGGTCGCTGATATAGTATTTTGTCCGCTGTTTTTTGGTCGTCAGCCAGCTTGACTTGTCAAGAATCGGTTTGCTTTCTTTGGTTTTCATCATAACAGCATCTCCTTATCGTTTGATGGGGATTGTTTTTAAGGTTTCATCGATTTTTTCAAATTCTTTTTGGGCAACCTGCAAAAAGCTCAGAACATTTCTGACCGTGACCCGTTCAACAAAGTCGCCGATTTTCGCTTTTGACGCTTCAATCAGCAGGTAATATTTCAGGTGCTTCTTTTTGAATGCCTTTTTTGCCTGTTCATCCTTGAAAATCAGTCCGACGGAGTTTTTACTTGAAAAATAATCGGCGTGTGTATCCTGATATTCGGCGCCGTCCCTGATGGAAATGTACCGTCCGCTGACTAAGTCGTCAATCCATGATGCGCTTTCCTCGACCCAGTCGCCGACCCGAGAACAGAATAGCGGCGGCACGGCGTTGACCTCTTTTCCGATAGAAAAGCCGTGCATGGAAAAGCCGTAGATGTGCTCCTCGTAATCAATGAAGTTTCTGTCCAGAGCGGCTACGAAGCGGTGGGTGTTGTCAATCGGAACAATCCAGTCGTTCCGGGAGGAAGCGAGAAAGCACGGACAGGTATCCTCGTTGACGCTGTCGGGAATGTCCGGTGCCCCGGGGGCGGAATACGCAATGGTCGAACGGTTCAGAGCCGGATAACAGAGAATCGCCGCAAAGGGCTTGTTTTTTGCTATGGTTGCGCCGGCTCCCGCAAGATGTCCGCCGGCGGAAAACCCGGCAAGAACGATTTTTTCGGGATCAATAAAGAGTTCATCATGATGAAGCTTCAGATATTCCATAGCGCTTTCAAGGTCGTCAAGCGGATACGGCCATTTGTAATGCTTACCGACGCTGTAACACAGAACAAAGGAGTTAAAGCCCAAGGAATTGAATTTCCTTGCGACGGGCTTTCCCTCGTTGAGACTGCACTCATTATAAGCACCTCCCGGTAAAATCAGAATGGCGGGGGTTTTCTTCCGGTGCGCCGCAAACAACGTCAGCGTAACCTTGCGCTCCTTGTTTAAAACTACGGTCTGTTCAGCCAAATCCGACCGCCTCCTTGACAGAAAATAAAAATGGTGATACAGTTGTAACTGTTACAAGTGTATCATCAAAAATACTGCTTTGCAATATATCTGACCGAATTTGAACGGCAACTGAAACACTCGAAAAGGAAGTGTAACACTTATGAAACGAAAAAACGAAGCGCATGAGATTGTGACCGAGAGCATCACGCAGGCTCTGCTGATTTTAATGAAGAAAAAGCGCCTTTGTGACATCAATGTATCGGAGCTTTGTCAGAAAGCAGGCGTCAGCCGGGTCTCATTTTATCGGAATTTCAACAGCCTTGACGATATTCTTACGAAGTATCTGAAAAAATGTACCGATGATTGGTGGGAGGAGTTTTCGAAAAAAAGCGAAGAGGAGTTTCACGAAACCTTCTGGCAGGAGCTTCTCGATCAATACCGGAAAAACACGGAGCTTATCCACCTGCTGACGGAAAATAATGTGACATATATTCTGAAAGACCACATCTTTTCCTGCTGCGGACCTAAGGAAACGCAGGACGAAAAAACCGCCTATATCTGCGCCGCGGCTGCCGGGGCAATTTACGGCTTTGTGGACGAATGGATCAAACGGGGAATGAGCGAAAAAATACCGAATCTCGATTTGCGGCAGATGATAGCCCTTGCCGATGTGTAACAAAAACCGTCGTTTGTTTCAGTAAGCGGAAAGTCAATTGATTTTCTTGCTTCCATGTGTTACAGTTGTAACAGTTAGGAGGCGCATGACAAGTGAATAACTTATCCGATACAAATGCCGCCGAAAAGAATACGGCAGAAGAAAAGCATAAGGTTTTTGCGAGAAAAGCGGCGGCGGACGGGTGTGTGCTGTTAAAGAACAACGGCTGTCTGCCTTTTTTCGAAAATATCCGCAGGATTGCTCTTTACGGAAACGGTGCAAGACAGACGGTAAAGGGCGGAACCGGTTCGGGTGACGTCAATGTCCGGAGCTTTGTCAGCATTGAAAGCGGTCTGGAAAACGCCGGATATGAAATCGTGACAAAGCCGCTTTTAGAGGAATACGACCGGATACAGAACGAAGCAAGAGCCGCTTATAACGAAAATATAAAGGCTCTTTCTCAAAAAGGCGTCATGACGGCCTTGGGCGCAATGCTCGGCAATCCTTTTCAGGCTCCGGGCGTCAGCGCGGTGGAAAAGAACGACTGCGAACGCTTTTTAGCCGATGCGGCAGTGTATGTGATTTCCCGTTCCGGCGGTGAGGGGGCAGACCGAAAAAACGAAGAAGGCGATTACCGGCTGACACAGCAGGAAATCAGTGACATTTCGCTTATCAGCGAAAGCTATCCGATTTTTGTTTTGCTTCTGAATGTCGGCGGTGTAATCGAAATACAGCCTGTTTTTGAAAACCCGAATATCAATGCGGTTGTTTTGACCGGTCTTGGCGGAATCAGCGCCGGTGACGCCGTTTC
>JBJFHW010000031.1:0-26625 GCA_051893965.1 Acutalibacteraceae bacterium | reverse complement strand
TGCCACTTTCAAAAAGACAGGATAACGGTATATCAAACACGGTCAGACAGCCGCTTTTCCCACTTTTACTAAGCTCATAAACAGCTTTTGCATAAGAAAGCATAATCCTTGCCGTGAAAGACGGATTGGACGACATTTTAAGCAGCAGTTCACCGCAAAAGTCAAGTGTATTATCTTTGAAAGAAACAATGGCATCTCCTGCATGCTTCTCTGTTTTATGCTCAAGCAGAAAACTTTCGTAATCAATAAAGTTTACCTGCGTGTCATAGCCTTTGAAATAGCCTTCCATGTTCACAATTTCATTTTCAATTCTCTGTGTGTTTGCTCCGGCTTCGGTTACAACAAAACAGATGCGTCTGTGCCTGTCACAGTCTGAAAGAACCGGCGAATCGCCCTGCCTGACACTCTGAACGGCATTTTCAATCGGTACTGTATATTGAACCGCATCAACCACGCCCTCGATGTTTTTAATTGCGTTTGTGTGTCCTCTGCTGACGCCCTCTCCCCAGAAAGTATAGGCTTGATGTCCGGGAAAAACAGCGGCACAAAATGCTCTGAAAAGCGAATAGATTCCGGGATCCCAGCCGCATCCGATCAGAACAAGCTTTTTGCTTTGTGCGGTATAATGCTCAATGCGCTTTTTATATTCCGGAAAGCTTGCGTGATTGTCAAAGCTGTCAACAACGTTAAAATATTTTGAAAGGTAAGGCGTTGTCACCGGCAGATCGTTTGCACTGCCCATACAGTTTAAAACCACATCAACTTTATTTTCATAGCCGCTTATTTTTGAAAAGGAAAGCAAGTTTGTGTCAGCCTGCCTTTTCACAAGCGCCGGCTCTCTGCGCGTAAAGACGCCGACAAGCTCGGTATCATCAAATTTTGCGGCTTCTTTTTCCGCCGCTCTGCCCAATGCACCGTATCCGGCAATTGCTATTTTCATAAATACCACCTCGGAAAATAATATGAAACAAAAGGCGGTATTATGTTGAAAAGAATGATTTTAAGCAAACGCCGCTTTCAGCGCTTCGAGATTTTTTCGCATCAGTGAAATATAAGTTTCACCGTTTTCAAAGTCGTCCGATGTAACCGTGTGGCAGGAATAAAGCGTCATAACCTCGGCCGAGGTCTCTTTGGAAATGGAAGTTGCAACATTGCCTGCACTCAGATCCACCTTGAAAACAATGGGTATATTTTCATTTTTCACTTTCTCCGTCAAGAAAGCAATCGTTACCGGGTTGGCCTCCGTCTGCGCACTGCAGCCCGGAAAAGCGGCATAATATGTCAAGGAATATTCGTCTGCAAGATAGCGAAACGGAAAACGGTCGCCGACCACGAAATATTTGCCTTTGCCCATTTCTGACAGCGCACGGAAATCTTTGTCAAGCAAATCCAGCTGTTTTAAATAGTCATCGGTTTGAGAAACATAATATTCTTCGTTTTCACTGTCTTTTTTGCAAACAGCATCACTGATTGCACGGACAATTTTCTGTGCATTTTTCGGCGATGTCCAGACATGCTCGTCATATTCGTCCTCTTCTTCGCCTTCCATGCCGTTTGTCAGTTCTTCTTTTACGGCATCGGTGACTTTCATCATTTCAACCACTTCGGTTTTGGAAGTGTCAACAGAAGAAAGAATATCTCTGACCCATTCATCAGACTCTCCGCCGCCGAAAATGAATACATCGCAGTTTTCAATTTTTTGTATATCCGCGGCAGTCGGCTCAAAGGTGTGGCTTTCTTCACCCGGAGACAAAAGCATGGTCACCTGCGCCTTATCGCCGCAAATCTGCCTTGCAAAATCATACGGAGCAAAAGAGGTTGCAACCACACTTGTCTGATCTTTCTGATAAAGTTCAACACTGCCCGTAAAAACCGTAAACACAAGTGCCGCCGCTGTTACAACGGCAATCACAGCCGCAAGCGGTTTTCTGATTCTGAAAAGAAAACTTCCGCTTTTTGCGCTTAAAATTCGTCCGATCAAGGCGAAAACGGCAAGCAGAACAATGTTTACGCAAACAACACTTGCTCCGGTCGGCGCTTCAAAGCGTATGGAAGAAACAAGCCCAATCCAGAAGCCCACAACCGAAACCGCCGCGCTGACGCAAACAACCTTTTTATAGCTTTTGCAAACCCGCATTGAAATTACCGACGGGAAAATGATTAAGCTTGAAATCAAAAGCGCACCCATCATTCTCATTCCGATAACAATCGTTACAGCAGTCAGCGCCGCAATGAGCATATTATAAACCGAAACATTGGTTCCGACCGCCTTTGCAAAGCTTTCGTCAAAGGTTACGGCAAAAATTTCTTCATAAAACACAACAAAAAGAATAATGACCGCCGCACTTAAAATGACGCTCAGAACAACATCGCTGTCCGTCATTGTTAAAATACTGCCGAACATATAGTTATATATATCAACATTCATTCCCTGTGTCATGGAAGTGACCATAACACCGAAAGCCAGCGCACCGGTTGAAATTAAAGCGATTGCCGCATCGCCCTTTATTTTTCCGCTTTCATTCATTCGAAGCAGCAAAAATGCCGCGGCAACAACAACGGGGAGTGCAAAATAAAGCGGCGTAATGTTAAGAGCACAGGCAACGGCAAGCGCACCGAAACCGACATGAGAAAGCCCGTCACCGATCATGGAAAAGCGCTTTAAAACAAGGCTGACACCCAAAAGCGCACAGCAAAGGGAAATGAGCGTTCCGACAACAAGAGCACGAATCAAAAACTGCTGTGAAAACAAAAGAGAAAGAACATCACTCATCTTTTCCACCTCCCGAAAAAGACGAAAAAACATCGCTTTCAAGATATTGTTTTGCCGTGCCGAAAAAGGCGGCACTTTTTTTCATGTGAAGAATATGCGTCGCATGGGAAACCGCATAACTTAAATCGTGCGACACCATGATGATTGTCATGCCGTGCTCTCTGTTTAATTTTTCAATCAGGCGGTAAAAATCTGTTGTTACAACCGGGTCAAGCCCTGCAACGGGTTCATCAAGAAGAAGCAGCTTATCGGCCGCGCAAAGTGCCCTTGCCAAAAGCACCCTTTGCTGTTGTCCGCCCGAAAGTTCACGGTAACAGCGGCTTTTAATCGGCAGAATGTCAAGCTTTTCCATGTTTTCCAAAGCTTCTTTTTTTAGCTTTTTAGAAAAAAATATATGTCCTTTTTTCTTGGAAATAAAGCCGGAAAGAACAACCTCCCAAACACTTGCGGGAAAATCTTTTTGAAGCGTGGTTTGCTGAGGCAGATAACCGATTGTTTTTGCACTCAGGCCATCAGAAAAAGTAATTTTCCCCTCGCTCACATTTTTCAGCTTGAGAATTGCCTTTATCAGCGTGCTTTTACCGCTTCCGTTTTCACCGACGATGCAAAGGAAATCGCCCTCATTGACTGTGAAGCTGATGTCTTTTGCAACAACCGTATTTTCATAGCTCAAGCTAACATTTTCACATTCAATCAGCGGCATGGGTTTTCTCCTTTTCTTTTGTTTGTTTATTAATGCAGTCGGCGCAAAGACCGAGTATGGTTGTTCTTGAATTATCAACGCAAAAGCCGTGATGCGCCATGATATGTTCACTGACGCCGTTCATAAAATCGCAGTCAAGATGAATCAGCTTTCCGCATGCAAGGCATTTCAGATGCATATGTTCACTGCATTCTTCGCAGTTTTCAATGTATTGATAGGTCACGCTTCTTTTTCCGTCTTCGGCAAAGCGTCTTAATTTTCCGCTTTTGCTCAGAGCGTCCACATATCGGTATACGGTGGTTCTTCCGACCGCTTCACCTCTTGCTTTGAGCAAATCAACAATTTCATCAACACAATAGGCTCTTTTTTCATTTTCTTTCAGGCATTTTAAAATGGTTGCCCTTTGTTTTGTTTTATAGGCGCTTTCGGACATAAGCTTCCCTCTTTCAAATATGAAATTGAATTTCAATTTCATATTATATGCTTTTTTGAATGTTTGTCAAGGGAAAAGGTGCGCTTTATGCAAAAAAATAAGACTCCCGCCATGAGAGCCTTATTGATATAATTAATTAAAAAGACAAAAATGTGTTATTGTTATCAAATTCACCCGTGTCATAGAGTAAATCTTCAACAAGATCTTCAATGAAAACAACATCGCCGGTGGCAGGATCTTTCAGCTCAATCTTTTTGCCGATTTTGTTTGCAAAAGCCATAAACGCTTTATATTCCGCCGTGTCGGGCGTATAGCATCTGTCGCCGGAATACATGCGGCTGATTAAATCAAGCGCAAAATCGCGTACCTTTAAGTCAGCAACAATCGGGTCAACCTCTTTGCTCACAAAAAGAATCTTGCCGAGCGTTTTAAATTTCAGCCGGTTAATGATCTTACCGACCGCTATGAACACATGCTTCAACTTTTCAATAACCTTTGCGTCAAGGCTGAAGCCTTTTGCAAGAAGCTTGAAGTGCTCAATATCGTTTTCCATGGAATCGAATATATCACGAAGCATAAAATCAAAATGCTCTTTCATATATTCTTCCGTTGTTTTGCCGCCGAGATCCCAATCAAATGAATCAATCGTCAGCGTTTTAATGTCAAGACCGTCTTCTTTCACCGTTACTTTTCTCATTGGTGCCGGATATGCCGTTACACTTCCGGTGTTGATGTGATAAAGCTTGTTTCCCGAAGGCGTGTCAAGGCAAGAAACCGACTGCATATGCGTATGACCCGTGAAGATGAATTCAACGCCGCAGTCAGCAAGAAAAGGCGCAGTGGTTTCATAATTTCCGAGCATATCACGGTGAGAAAACAACGGATAAATCAGCGACGGCGGAAGAACCGGGTGATGCGTAAAAGCAATTACACGCTCGCCGTTTTCTTTTGCTTCGTTCGCCTGCTCTTTGATCCATGCTAAGAGATCATCATAAAAGCCGCAGAATTCAAGTCCGTCTCCGTCATCGTTAAGAAGCAAAAAGCGTATGCCCTTTGCAGGGATTACCGAATAAGAATAAGAGCCTTTGTGTTCGCTTAAAGCATCGCTCCAACCGAAATCGTTATAAACCTCGCGAAGCTGCTGCCTCGTATATTTTTCAACAGGAGTAATGCCGTCATCGTCAAAACGGTTGGCGTGCATATTCCAGTCATGCGTTGCGGTGGTTACATAAACCTTTTTTCCCGCTTCTTTGAGCTTCTGAAGCTTTCCGACAAGCACATCATGGCTGATTTTTTCGCCGTCAAAGGTCAGATCGCCTGAGATGACAACCACTTTGTTTTCCTTGTCTGCAATCAGCTTGTCAAAAGCGGCGTCAACAATTGCGGCAGATTCCGCCATGCATTTCTGATCGGTTGCACACTTGAAATCAAAGTTTTTTCCCTTTGAGCCGATTTCCTTTGCGGCATATAAATGCAAATCCGATAAATGATAAAAATTAAAGTTTTCCATACACTTTTCTCCTTCGCCGGACTGATAAAAAGCAGGCGGTTTCATGTTGAAATCAAACCGCCGCCGAATTTTTAACGGCAAAGTGCTTTTGCCATCTTGGTTTTTACAGTCCGGTCTTTTCTCTAATATAGTTTCTTGCAAGAACAGCATATTCAAACGGGTTTGCAACTGCCGGATCCTGCTCGGCTTCCACAACAATCCAGCCCTCATAGCCGTTTTTGTCAAGAATATCAAAAACAGGGGTAAAATCAAAATCTCCGTCGCCGGGAACAGTGAAAGAACCGGCACGAACAGCATCAAGGAAGCTGTAATTTTTTTCTTTTGCTTCGTCAATGACGGACTGACGGATACTTTTCAGGTGAACGTGTTTAATGCGCTTTGCATATTTTTCAAGAACGCCGATTGCATCTTCTCCGCTGAAAGAAAGATGACCGGTGTCATAAAGCAGAAAAACAAGATCGGGATCTGTAATTTCCATCAGCTTGTCAATTTCCTCGGCGGTCTGAACACCGGTGCCCATATGGTGATGCACGGTGAAATACATATCCTTTTCTCTTGCAAGCTCACCCATTTTGTTAAAGCCTTTTCTGACAAGCTCCCACTGTTCATCGGTATAAACCGGCTTTTGACCGAAGATGCTTACGGGCTTGCCCTGAATGCTGTTTCCCTGCTCGGAAGCGCCGATTACCTTTGCGCCCAGAGCATGAAGAAAATCTCTGTGTTTGATGAATGCTTCAATTGTTGCATCATAGCCCTCGGAAAGAAGAAGCGAAGAAAACCATGCGTTGCAGATTCTCATTCCTCTGACATCAAGCTTATGCTTGAGTGTTTCAACATCTTTCGGATATTTGTTGCCGATTTCACTTCCGGTAAATCCGGCAAGTGCCATTTCGCTGATGCACTGCTCAAAAGTGTTTTCACTTCCGAGATCGGGCAGATCGTCATTTGTCCATGCAATCGGAGCGATTGCAAGCTTTACTTTGTCTTTGTTAAGCATTTTTATCCCTCATTTTTTTAATATAAACGCGCTTTTTTAATATTCTTCTGCATATCTTCATAGGCAGCTTTTACGGTTTCGCTTTCGGAAACCTCGGCAACGCCGACTCTCCACCATGAATCATAGCCGTCAGACATGGATTTGTGCGCAACCTTGATATCGAAGAATGTGGAAACGGTCTGTTTCTTTGCATCTTCAAGAGCCGCTTTGAGCTCTTCCTCGTTCGAGATTCTGTATGCCTTGCAGCCGTAACCCTCGGCAATTTTTGCAAAATCAGTCACAATAACATCGCCGTCAAGCTCGCCGCTTTCTGTGTTACGCTTGGTAAAGCGGGTGCCGTAAGTATCTGTGCCCTGGTTGTTCTGAAGATTTTCAATGCATCCCCAGCCGCTGTTGTCAAAGAGCATCACATTGATTTTGAGTCCCTCCTGAAGAGCGGTATAAAGCTCGCTGTGAAGCATCAGGAAACTGCCGTCGCCGACCATTGTGTAAACTTCTTTGTCGCTTTCGGCAATTTTTGCACCGAGTGCGCCGCAGATTTCATAACCCATGCAGGAAAAACCGTATTCAACATGATAGGTATATTTGCCCTTTGATTTCCAAAGTCTTTGCATACAACCCGGGAGAGAACCGGAGGAGGCAATCACAACCGCATCATCTGCAACCGCTTCGTTAATGATGCCGAGCGCGGTTGTTTGTGCAAGAAGCCCGTCCTCACGCTTAACGGTATAGCTGCGGTCAATTTCTTTGAAGAATTTTTCCTGAGCGATTTTGTATTCGTCGGTCCATGCACTGTGATAACCCGAAAGTTTCTCTGAAATGGCATCAAGCGCAAGCTTTGCGTCTGCAATCACAGCGGTGCTGTCCATTTTGAATGCGTCAAACGGGCAGACATTGATGGAAAGCATTTTAACTTCCGGATTCTGGAAGCCCCATTTTGAACAGGTGGTGAAATCCGTCAGTCTTGTTCCGACGGCGATGACAAGATCGGTCTGTTTTGCAATTGCGTTTGCACTGCCTGTTCCCGTAACGCCGCAGCCGCCCATATTCAGCGGATGATTCCACGGAATCTGACCTTTACCGGCTTGTGTTTCGCCGATGGGAATGCCGAATTTTTCGGCAAACGCCAGTGCCGCGTCACAGCTTTCCGAATAGGTTACGCCGCCGCCGACAATCATCATCGGCTTCTTTGCATTTTTGATCATCTCAGCCGCTTCTTCAACCGATCTGTCGGACGGAATTTTTCTGTCCATATACCAGACACGCTTTTTGAGGAAGTGTTCGGGATAATCAAATGCTTCCGCCTCAACGTCCTGCGGCATGGCGATGCAGACAGCACCGGTTTCGGCGGGATCGGTGAGAACGCGCATGGCATTGATACAAGCGGTCATCAGCTGTTCGGGGCGTTCAATTCTGTCCCAATATTTGCAAACGGCACGGAACGCGTCGTTTGAAGTTGTTGAATAGGAATTCGGCTGTTCAATCTGCTGCAAAACCGGATCGGGCTGACGGCAGGCAAAGGTATCACCGGGAAGAACGAGCAAAGGAATTCTGTTTGCCGTTGCCGTTCCGCAGGCCGTTACCATGTTGAGTGCACCCGGACCGATGGAAGAGGTGCAGGCAATGATTTCACGTCTTTTTTTCTGCTTTGCAAAAGCAATTGCGGCATGCGCCATTCCCTGCTCGTTGTGTCCCTGATAATAAGTCAGGTTGTGTCCGCCCTGTTCAAGAGCCTGACCGATGCCGACAACGCAGCCGTGACCGAAAATTCCGAAAATGCCCTTGACAAACTTCGTTTCTTTTCCGTCAAAGCTGACATACTGGTTATCAAGGAATTGAACAAGTGCCTGAGCCATTGTAAGTTTCATAAATATTTTCTCCTATGCTGAATCATTTTTCTTGGGGCCACATCAGCTTTTCATTTTCGCTTTCTGTTACCCAGCGGTGTTCCGGAATGAAATAAGGGGTAATATACGGATTCCCGTCAAGATGGCGGATTACCCAAAGATACCACATCGCATAGCCCGGAGCGGTTGTTTGCGGATGCGTTTCCTTGTTAACGATGAGAACGGTTGAATTGTTATGGGTTTTTACCACATCTTCATCAAGCTCCGCAAAGCCGTAGCCGTTTTCGGGGTTGAATTTATAATAATAAATTTCGGGCTGCGGGTGATTATGCGGCGGATAGCTGCTCCATTTTCCCGGGAATCCGATGACTTCGCCGACAACAAGATTGGAATAAGGCGCATTGGAATAATCAAAAACGGTTCTGACAATTCTTGTGGAAGCTTCGCGCATGGTTCCCTGCCCTCTGTTTTCGCTTGCGCACTCTTCGGGCGTATAAAGCTTTGCCGGGAACGATTTTTCGTTATCTGTTCTGTGTACGCACCATTCGCTTTCACCAAGAGCGGTAATTTTCACTTTCATGTCGTTTGAAACATGAAGCACCCACGGCTCATAATCAAAGCAGTTTTCTCTTTCGATCACAGCTTCCTGTGAATCAAATTCAATTTTTGCTTTTCCCGAAACAAGAAGATAAGCTCTTTCAAGATGTTGACTTTCTTCAAAAACATCTCCCTCTTTCATTCTTAAAACGCCGAAATCCATCAGTGTTTTTTGTTCGGGATTGTTCATGGATGTAATTTCGTTGTAGCCGTAAGGAAATTCCTTCGGTCCTTTGATGTGTTTTTGCATTTATATCACCTTCAAAATTAATTTAAACAGTGAAACGCTGTTGTTTTACATGATTTCGGAAATTTTAACGGGTCTGCCCTCTTTGAGCGATTTTTTTGCGGCAAGGGCAATCAGAATAGAATTAAGACCGTCGATTCCGGTTGTTACGGTCGGCTTGTCGTTCTGAACCGAATCAACAAAAGCGATCATTTCGTCGCGGAACGACTGCATATATCTTTCAAGGAAGAAATAAAGAGGCTTATCGGTTGAAATGCTTTCAGCGGTCATGAGCGTAACATTTGTCGGTGTGTCGTTTGAAGCAAAGGCGGCACCGAGTGAGCCGAAAGCTTCCACTCTCTGGTCATAGCCGTAAGCGGCGCGGCGGCTGTTATCAATAACGCCCAAAGCGCCGTTTTTGAATTTCAGGTTGATGATTGCCGTGTCAACATCGCCGGCCTCTCCGATTGCCGGATCAACAAGGCAGGCTGCGTTAACATATACTTCTTCAACTTCACTGCCGGCAATGAAGCAGGCCATGTCAAAATCATGGATGGTCATATCAAGGAAGATTCCGCCCGAAACAGCCGCATATTCTGCCGGTGGCGGCTCAGGGTCGCGGGAAGTGATTTTGATAAGCTCAAGCTTGCCGATTTTGCCGTCATTGATCAGCGAACGGATTCTTGCAAAGTTATGGTCAAATCTTCTGTTAAAGCCGACCTGAAGCTTCACGCCCGCTTTTTTCACTTCATCAATAACCGCCTGAACCTTTTCGGGTGTCAGATCAACGGGTTTTTCGCAGAAAACGTGCTTTCCTGCTTTTGCCGCTTCAATGGAAATATCGGCGTGTGTGTCTGTTGAAGAACAAACAAGAACGGCGTCAATCTCGCTGTCTGCAAGCATATCTTTATAGCTGTCATAAATTTTTTCAATTCCGTATTCCTGCTGCAAAGCCGGAAGAGCGTCTTTATAGACGTCCGTGATACCGAGCACTTTTGCGTTCGGAACGTTATATGTAATTGATTTCATGTGTACCTTGCCGATTCGTCCGGCACCGATGATGCCGATGTTAAGCTGTTTCATTTTTTGCCTCCGTATAAATTTAAATTTCACGGCATCAAACATACTGATGCTATTATCAAAAGTATATCATAACAAACAAAGAGTTTCAATATAAAATGCGGTATTTTTCCGATAAAAATCAGGCGCAAATTTGTTAAATTTCAGGAATTGGAAGAACATTTCTGCGCGTCAATTGCAAGAGCCACAAGCAAAGCAAGCAGTGCATCATTCCGGTTTGCAACTTCGATAACATAGGTATCGGTAAAATTAAAAATCTGTTTGCTCAGCGTTGCGACCGTATAGCCCGAAGCATTGACGATGCTGTAATCCCACTGCAAAAAATCGCCCTCAACCCGCCATGAGCACAAATCAACCGTAAAAACGGGTTTGAAAAAGGTCAGTTCTTTTTTGATGCTGAACACTCGGCCGTCGGGAAAACTGACATCAAAGGTCGGCTCAAAAAACTTAAAAAGCCTTTCTTTGAGAATTGCCGCCAAATTACCCGCACTGTCATAAACATGAAGTTCATGACTCCACGACGGTCTGCCCTCAACCTTATAGGCAACCGTGCCGTTTTCGTAATAGATGTCATAGCTGTCAAACCACGAAAAAAATCTTTGTTTAAAAAGCAGTTTCATCTTAAAATTAATCAGCGCATACACATACGCCGTTCCTTTCGTATGATTTGTAAATATTATACAGTATTTTTCTTTTTTGTTCAACAGCGCAGGCACATATAAAACAGATGAGCGCAAATAATAAAGAAAAAACAAAAGGAACGGTCTTGTTTATGAAATCAATCTGGAACGAAACGGCAAATTTCAAAAAGCGTCCGAAGCTTGAAACGGACATTTATACCCCGGCTTTAATTATCGGCGCCGGTATCACCGGTATTCTTACCGCTTATTTTTTAAGTTTAAAAGGCATTGAAAGCGTCATTATTGACAAAGGGCGGATCTGTTCGGGTCAGACCGAAAACACAACGGCAAAAATTACGGCGCAGCACAGCGATGTTTATCATAAAATTATGAACTCTTACGGCGAAAAAACAGCAAAACTTTATTATGATTATAATCAGGAGGCGCTAAACTCTTTTGAAGAAATCATAAAAAGAGAAAGCATTGACTGTGATTTTGAGCGCCTGCCGTCTTATATTTATTCGGTCAAAGACAAAAAATCAATTGAAACGGAAAGAGAAGCCTATAAAATTCTCGGCATCAAACACACCTACACAAACGAAACCGAGCTTGAGTTTGATGTTGCCGCCGCGCTGAAAATTGAAAATCAGGCGCAGTTTTCACCGCTGAAATTTCTTGAAAAGCTCAGCGAAAACATGACGATTTACGAAAACACACCTGCCGTAAAAGTTGAAAACAACACCGTCAGCACAGACTGCGCAAGAATCAGTGCCGAAAATATCATTTTTGCCTGCGCTTTTCCGTTTGTCAATTTTCCGGGGCTTTATTTTGCAAGAATGCACCGTGAAAGAAGCTATGTCATTGCCCTGCAAAATGCACAGAAGTTCGGTGCGATTTATTACGGCACCGACACCGATTCGCTTTCGCTTCGAAATGCCGGTGATTTTCTTCTTCTCGGCGGGAAAGCGCACCGAAGCGGCAAAAACGAAGAAGGCGGACGCTATCAGAGCCTGAAAGAAACAGCAAACAAGCTTTGGAAAAATTCACAGTGCGCTTTCGCCTGGTCTGCGCAGGACTGCATGACGGGTGATAAAATGCCTTATATCGGTCGGTTTTCAAAAAATGACAAAACCCATTTTGTGGCAACCGGCTATAACAAATGGGGTATGACTTCTTCCATGACGGCGGCAAAAATCATTGCCGAAAGCATAGAAAGCGGCAAAGATAAAAGCAGCATTTTTTCTCCGCAGAGAAAAGTTTCCATGTCGGTGGCGGGCGAAATCTGCAAAGACACCGCCGAAGCCGTTTCGGGAATTACGTCGCAATTTTTCGCTTTCACCGGTGCAAATCCCGCCTTGCTGAAAGAAAACACCGCCGATGTCTGCAATGTTTCGGGCAAAAAGCAAGGCATTTATAAAGATGAAAATTCAAATCTTACCAAGGTCAATTCACGATGCCCGCATTTAGGCTGTGAGCTTCATTTCAACAAAGATGACAAAACTTGGGAATGTCCCTGCCATGGTTCATGCTTCAGCCTTGAGGGGAACCTGCTTGACGGTCCGGCTCAGAAAGATATAAAAATTGATTGAGATAAAAATAAAATTGTGATATAATACGAGCGTAATTTCTTTTCGGAGGAAAGCTATGGACGAATTAAAAAAAGCAAGCGAAAGAGCCGAAGAACTTCGCAGAGTTATTGAATATCACAACAAAAAATATTATGAAAACGACGAGCCTGAAATTGAAGATTTTGAATATGACCGCCTAATGCAGGAGCTTATTTCAATTGAAGAAAAGTTTCCGTCTTTGGCTTTGCCCGATTCACCCACAAAGCGTGTGGGCGGCAAGGCGGACAACAGCTTTGCTCCGGTTGAACACACCGTGGTTATGGAAAGTCTTCAGGACGGCTTTTCTTCTGAAGATGTTTTTGCCTTTGACAGCAGAGTCCGCGAGGTCGTTTCCAACCCCGTTTATATCGTTGAACCGAAAATTGACGGTCTTTCCGTCAGCCTTGAATATGTTGACGGCATTTTCACAAGAGGTTCCACCAGAGGTGACGGAAGAGTCGGCGAAGATATTACGGCAAACCTCAGAACAATTGAATCCATACCGATGAAAATTGACACTTCTCTGCCCTTTCTCGAAGTGCGCGGCGAGGTTTATATGCCGAAATCCGTGTTTCTCTCTTTAACAAAAGAGCAGGAACTGCACGATGAAAAGCCGTTTAAAAATCCGCGCAACGCCGCCGCAGGCTCTCTGAGACAAAAAGACCCGAAAATCACAAGAAAAAGACGGCTTGATATTTTTGTTTTCAACATTCAGCAAATCAGAGGAAAAGAGCTGACGCGCCACAATCAATCGCTTGATTTTATCAAAGAATTAGGCTTTCATACCATTGCTTCCTATAAAGAATGTCAGACCATTGAAGAAGCCCTTGAGGAAATTGAGCGCATCGGAAGCATCAGAGGTTCTCTGCCGTTTGATATTGACGGCGCCGTCATCAAAGTCAACGATTTTGAAATGCGCGCCGCACTCGGCTCAACGGCAAAGTTTCCCAAATGGGCGCTCGCCTATAAATATCCGCCCGAAGAAAAGGAAACCACGCTTCTTGACATTGAAATCAATGTCGGCAGAACCGGCGTTCTGACACCGACCGGCGTTTTTGAACCGACGCTTCTTGCCGGAACAACCGTAAGCCGCGCAACACTTCACAATCAGGATTTTATCAACGAAAAAGACATCCGCATCGGCGACAAAGTGATTATCCGAAAAGCCGGCGACATTATCCCCGAGGTGCTGAGCGTTGTCAGCCACGGCGAAAACTCCGTGCCGTATGTTATGCCCGACATCTGTCCTTCCTGCGGCAGCAAAACCGTCAGAGAAGAGGGAGAAGCGGCTCTTCGCTGTGTGAACGTGGACTGCCCGAGCCAGCTTTTAAGAACGCTGATTCATTTTTGCAGCCGTGACGCGATGGATATTGAGGGAATGGGCGAAGCGGTTATCGAAGCGCTTGTTTCTCAAGGACTGCTTCACACCGCCGCCGACATCTATCATCTGAAAAAAGAAGAAATTTCCGCAATTGAGCGTATGGGCGACAAGAGTGCGGAAAATCTGATCAATGCCGCCGAAAAATCCAAACAAAACGATTTGTCAAAGCTGATTTTTGCACTCGGAATCCGACACATCGGACAAAAGGCCGGCAGACTTCTTTCCGAGCATTTCGGCTCAATGGAAGCGATTATGAACGCTTCAAAAGAAGAGATACTCGAAATTGACGGATTCGGTGAAATTATGGCAGAAAGCGTAATTGACTTTTTTGTTCTCCCGTCAAGCCGTGAGCTGATTGAAAAGCTCAGCGAATGCGGCGTCAACATGAAAAGCCAAAAGCAAACCGTTGATGAACGCTTCAAGGGGCAGATTTTTGTTCTGACGGGCACGCTCTCACGCTTTAAAAGAAGCGAAGCAAGTGAAATTATTGAAGCTTTCGGCGGAAAGACTTCCTCATCGGTTTCCAAAAAAACAACCTTTGTTCTTGCCGGTGAAGACGCAGGCAGCAAGCTAAAAAAAGCCAACGATTTAGGCGTAACCGTCATAAACGAAGAACAGTTTGAACAGATGATACAATAAAAGAACCGGGGCTTCAATCAGTCCCGGATTTTTGTTTGGTTCAATTCTGACTTCTGACAGCTGAACTCTAAATTACTTCAAAAGGCACACCGCATGAGCGGCTATGCCTTCACCTGCTCCCGTGAAGCCCAAGCCCTCTTCGGTCGTTGCTTTCACACTTACGCAGTTTATATCCACACCGCAGGCATTTGCAATGTTTTCTCTCATTTTATCGATATACGGTCTGAGCTTCGGTCTTTGCGCAAGTACGGTTGCATCAATGTTTTCAATTTCAAAACCGCTGTTTCTGACATGCGCGCAAACAATTTTCAAAAGCGCAAGGCTGTCTGCTCCTTTATAGGCATCGTCATTATCGGGAAAAAGCTTTCCGATGTCGCCGAGAGCCGCCGCACCGAGAAGGGCGTCTGAAATTGCATGAAGCAAAACATCGGCGTCGCTGTGGCCGAGAAGTCCTTTTTCAAACGGTATTTCGATTCCGCCCAGAATCAGTTTTCTGTTTTCGGTAAGCTTGTGTACGTCATATCCGTGTCCGATTCGCATAAATTGATCTCCTTTGCCTTTTGTTCAAATTCTTCAAATGTCACAAAGCTGTTAAGCACCTTAACAAGCGATGAAGTTGAAAGCCTTTCGGGAAGCGCAAGACTTTTTAAAAGCAGCTTTCTTTTTTCTTTGCTGTTTTCGCGGCCGGAAAAGCCAAATTCAAACAAATCTATGTTTGTTATTTTTCTTGCCGTGCTTTCTGTTTTATCCGCCGCCACACCGGCCTTTTTTAAAGCGGCAAGAATAATTTCTTCGCTCACGCCTTCAACGCCGAGTTTGCCCTCGGCAGAGGGTTTTTCTTTTCGCTTTTCTTTGCCGTAAATGTCGGGTATATAAACATGGATCACCTTATCTTTGTCCGCAATTTTTGAAACAAAGTTCCGGATCATAAAACCTGCGCTGTCGCTGTCGGTAATGATGATGATTCCCTTTTCATCGGCAAGGCGGCGCAAAAATTTTTGTTTTTCTTTGTTCTTAAAAATGCCGAAGCCCTCGGTTGTGATAATCAGCGCATCCAAAAAATTTGAAAGCTTGATCGCGTCATATTTACCCTCAACAATGACCGCCTGAGAAAGTTTTATCATACCTTTTCACCGTTTGCAATCAGAATCAGTTTGACCATGACCTGTTCAATAATCAGCGTGGTGTTGTCTCTGCCGCTTTTGAGCTTCCTGTCTGCTTCAGACAACACATCAAGACATTTTCTTAAAACCGAAATGTCAATTTTTCTGCTGTCTCTGACCGCGTTATCAAGCACAAATTCTCTGCCCTTATAGTTAAAGTTGTCTTTAATTGACTGCACACTCTGACCGCAGCAGGCACACACTTTCACACGGTACATATCCGTATAGGTGCCGATGATTGCGCCGAGAATATATTCAGGCTCGGTTTTTAAGCGGATTAAAGAATCGAGCACTTCATATGCCTTTTCAAAGTCTTTTGCAATGAGCGCTTTTGTCAGATAATAAACCTTTGCGTCAACGGATTTGACGCATACCGCATCAATTGCGGCCTTTGTGATTTCTCCGCTTTGAACATAATTGCAGGCTTTGTTCAGTTCGTTAATCAGAACATTAAAATCATCGCTGACAGATCTGACAAGATACTGCGCGTTATCACTGCTGAGTTCACAGCCCTGCTTTGAAGCAGAAGAAATCAGCGGCTTGATAAGGTCAGCGCCTTTGCGTTTGTTCAGTTCACAAACTGCGCCGTATTTTTCAAAAAGTGCCAACACTTTTTTGCCGCTTTTTTTGGAAAAAGGCACGCTGTCCTGCTTAAAAATCAAGACGGTGCTTTCGGGAACAGAAGAAAAAACGCTTTCCATTTGTTCGGTTTCTTTTGCGTTCAGTCCGTCAAGCTTATAATCATCAACCACGATGCATCTTTTGCCGCTCATCATCGGCATGAGCATCGCTTTTTCATAAACATCGCGAAGGTCAAGGCCTTTGCCGTCAAATTTATCAAAATTGAAGCTTTCAAAAGCTGTATCAATGTTTTTTTCGACGATTGTGTTTGTATAAAGCTGTTTTAAATAGCTTTCATCGCCGATCATCAGATAAACAGGAAAAAACTCCTTTGATTTGATATGCGCTCTTAACTGCTTTTCATCAAATTTCGCCAACTGTTTTCTCCTTTCGCAAAATATTTGCCGTTTTTTGAAATGTATATTTTAATATCGGAATTCTGAGCTGTTGTTATCCAATCATCATCAAAGCCCTGTGATGAGAATATTATACAGCAATTTTTCTGATTATCAAGTGCTGTTTCGGCATTATCCGTGATGATTATGTCGGACTTTTGCGCTTTTTCCTTTGTGACAGCCGCAGTAACGCCGAAAGCATGAATAGTAACCGCACCGTCCTGAACATAAAGTTTACTGTCTTTGAAATTGATTTCGGACGAAAGCAGGCTGACATTTTCCGAAAACAGATCAAGCTGATTTTTCAGGTTTTCGTTTGCCGTGATTTTTTCACTTTTTTGCACAAGCTCATAGCAGACATTTGCATCATCAAGCGGCAAAATCACATTTTTAACATTTTCCGCTTCATCAAGAATGAATTGTGCATAATAAGCATCACTTTCGGCAAAAAGCAAAACGGTCTCTTTTCCCTGCGACACCCCAACGCAAAGGTTTGTCCCAACGTTATATACCGTGATGCAAACATGCTGCAAAGAATAAAGAGTATCATATTCCGCAACGCAAAAGCAGCCGAGAAAAACTGCCGCCGCAGTCAGAATGCTTATAAACTTTTCTTTCTTTTTGAGCGCGTAATAAACAAGCACGAATAAAACCGCAAAAATGCAGAACATAAACGGCAGACTCATTTTATCAAAGCCTAAGGTACTGTGCTTCCACGAAGCAATAAAACCGCAGATACTTCTGCAATAAAGCGACAAAATCCGTGAAAGGAAGAAAAACGCATCGGACAAAATCGGAAGAAAATAAAACATCACATACAGTCCGAAGCATACGATCATCGGTGTAACAACCGGCAAAAACAAGAGATTGGTCAGCACCGATACCACCGAAATTTTGCCGAAGAAAAAGACCGTTATCGGGAAAGTGAACACCGAAACGCTGATGCTGATACATATACAGCTTATCACCGCACTTAAAAATTTTTTCACCAAGTAAGGCAGCTGTCGTTTTTCAATCACTTTAACAAAATAATCACAAAGTGAAGTTCCGACCGTCACTACCCCGACCGTTGAGACAAAAGACAGCAGAAAACTAATATTAACAGCGCAGAACGGATTAAAAAGCAAAAACAAAACAGCGGAAAATCCGAGAGAATTGAGCGCATCGGGCTTTTCGCCGATGAAAAAGCCGAAAAGATATAACAGCATCATAATGCCCGCGCGCACAACGCTGCCGCTGAAGCAGGTAACGCTCATAATGACGAAAACAAAAAGCATCAGAAAAAGCGCGGCTTTCTTTTTATCAAGCCCGAAAAAGCCTGCAAGATTCAGCAGAAACATAACCCAGACGGAAAGATGCAGTCCCGAAACCGCCATAATATGCGACACGCCTGCATTTCTGAAATCGGAATAGATTTCATCGCTTAAATAGGTTTTATCACCGAGCAGTACGCTGATGCCGATTCCTGCCGTGTCGCTGTCATAAGCGGAAAGAAGCTGATTGATGACCTTTTTCCGCTCATGTTTCAGCGTATATTGTAATGGGATTTTATCGGCTTTGACAACGCTGACTTTTGATGTCGGATAGGCGCCGATGAAAACCTTTTTGCTTTTAAAACTCTGTTCTGCGCTTTTCAAAGAGGAGCCGAGCCGGTAGATGTTTCCTTGAAAGCTTACAGTATCGCCCGGTTTTAATAAGGACACCGCATCTTCATCATCGTCTGAATATTTTGAAGAAACCGGAAGCGAAAGCCTGATTTTTACCTTGCGGTTTGAATCGGGCAAAGAAATTTTTGCAAAGCATTTATATCTGTTTCCTGCCCTGACCGGATAGTCTGTCACCACCGCCGTTATTTCGGTTTTGTTTGAAACAAGGCTTAATGCCGGGTAATAGTTAACTGCTTCCGCCAGAAGAAAAACAACGCAGGAAGCTGAAACCGTCATGATCACTGTCAGCAGTGCAAGGCTTCTTTTCTTTTTGAAAATCGCATAAACAACCGCCGCAAAAGCACAAAGACCGCAGAGTATTACGGTAAAAAGCACACTGTCTGCTTCGCAAAGAACAAAAAGCGAACACAGCAAGCTAAAGCCGATAACACAAAGCGGTCTTTTCATTTTTTTCTTTTTGCGGCAAAAATTATCCGCCGCTTCCTTTCGTTATTGAATGAGTCGCTTATTTAAAAAACAGCGGAAGCTTTTCAAGGAAAATGATGTCGTCTCTTTCCGCAGCGTCACCCTCGGCAAGAATGGCAACTTTACCGACAAGGTTAACATCAAATTTATTTAAAAGTGCTTCAACCGCTTCAAGCGATTCGCCCGTGCTGATAACATCGTCAACAATCAGCACACGCTTGCCGCGCATCGCATTGCCCTCGTTGCCGTCAAGATAAAGCGTCTGAACTTTATCGGTTGTGATGGAGCGGACATTGACGCTGACAATATCTTTCATATAAAGCTTCGGGCCTTTGCGGCAGATGAAATAAGGCTTGCCGCTTTGTCTTGCCATTTCATAGGCAAGAGGAATTCCTTTCGCTTCTGCCGTTACGATATAATCAAATTCGGGGCATTTTTTGAGAAGCTCTTCGCTTGCGGCAACCGTCAGTTCAACATCACCGAAAATTACGAAAGCTGCAATGTCCAGTTTGTCATTAACAGGACAAATCGGAAGTTCTCTTTCAAGTCCTGCAATTTTCATTTTGTATGCGTCCATTATTTACACTTCTTTCATGGCAATAAATTAAAGAATTTTTTCGCTGAGCTTTGTTCCGCCGAGCAGATGAAAATGCAGATGCTTCACCGTCTGACCGCCGTCTTCGCCGCAGTTGTTGATGACTCTGAACCCTTTTTCAAGTCCGAGTTCTTTTGCAAGTCTTGCAATCACTTCAAAAACATGGGCAACCACCGCGCTGTTATCCGGTGTGATATTTGCCGCACTATCTATATGCTGTTTCGGAATGACAACAATATGAACAGGTGCCTGCGGGTTAATATCCTTGAACGCAAGAACGGTTTCGTCCTCATAAACCTTGGTTGACGGAATTACGCCGTCAACAATTTTGCAAAACAGACAATCCATATATTATTCTCCTTTGAAATATATTTAATCAGGCTTTCAGCATGGAAGCGATGATTTCTGAAGCTTTTTCAACTGCGCTTTCGAGCATATCCATGTTCTTTGCGCCTGCCATTGCACTGTCGGGCTTTCCTCCGCCGCTGCCGCCTGCAAGCTTTGCCGTTTCTCTTGCAATGTTTCCTGCATGCGCACCGAGGCTGATTGCCTCTTTGCCGCAGCAAACGCAGATGTTTCCGGTTCCTTTTTCTTTTTGGACACCGGCAATCACACCAACATAGTTTTCGCCCTTACTCTTTACAAGGTCGCACATTTTGCGAAGCTCGTCAACGGTTGTCTGACCGATATAAGCCGTGATGACTTTCAGTGAGCCGATTTCTTTTGCGTTTTCAAGCATCGCTTTTGTTTTGATGTTTGCAATTTCGCCCGAAAGCTTTTCAATTTCCTTATCTTTTGCTCTCATTTCGTTCATGATATTGGCTGATTTTGCAACAATATCTTTAAAATTCGGAATTTTAAGTGTTTCGGAAGCTGCCACAAGCATATTGATATGAAGTCTTAAAACTTTCATCAGGTTTTTGCCTGTTACGGCTTCAATTCTTCTTACGCCTGCCGCCGCAGAGGTTTCGGAAATGATTTTGAACAAACCGATTTCGCCGGTATTTTTCACATGGGTTCCGCCGCAAAGCTCTGTTGAAAAGTCACCGGCCTGAACAACGCGGACAATATCGCCGTATTTTTCGCCGAACAGCGCCATGGCACCCATCGCTTTGGCTTCTTCAATCGGCATTTCCTTTGTTATCACGTCAATTGCGCTGAGAATCACATCATTAACCATATCTTCGGTTTTCTGAATTTCCTCAGATGTCATGGCGGAGAAGTGAACAAAGTCAAAGCGTACGGTTTCGCCGTTTACAAGCTGACCGGCCTGTTCAACATGCGTTCCGAGCACTTTGCGCAAAGCTGCCTGAAGAAGATGCGCAGCCGTGTGGTTTCTCATGGTGTTTTCACGGTTTTCACGGTCAACTTTTGCCTGAACCTTTTCACCGACTGCAATGCTTTCGCCGTCGGTAATGTGGCCGTGGTGCAAAACAACGCCGTCTGCGGTTTTGGTTGTGTTCACAACCTCAAAAACAGCTGTGGCTGTTTCAATTGTTCCGATGTCACCTGTCTGACCGCCGCTTTCGCCGTAAAACGGCGTTTCAGCAAGTACAAGCGTTGCATCGGTTCCGGCTTCGGCAAATTCGGTTTTTTCTTTATCGGTTATTACCGCAATGATTTCGCTTTCACATTCAAGCGTTTCATAGCCTTTGAATTCGGTTTTTGCAAGTCCCTTTGTGACGGCTCCGGTGCCTTTCCATGCTTCGGCGCCTGCATCTTTTCTTGCATTTCTTGTTCTGATGCGGTTTTCTTCCACAAGCTTTTTGAATGCCGCTAAATCCACTTTCATTCCTTTTTCGGCAAGAAGCTCTTTTGTCAGATCAATCGGGAACCCGAAAGTATCCTGAAGTTTAAATGCATCTTCACCGGAAAGTGTTTTTGAATCAACATTTTCAATTAAGGTGTTCAGCATTGCAAGACCGTTGTCAATCGTTTTAAGGAAGTTTTCCTCTTCTGCTTTGATAACCTTAACAATCAGATCGCGCTTTTCAACAAGGTTCGGATAAGCGCCGGCATTTTCTTTAATAACCGTGTCCGCAACTTCAAAAAGGAACGGACGGTTGATTCCGAGAAGCTTGCCGTGTCTTGCGGCTCTTCTGAGCAGTCGTCTGAGGACATAGCCTCTGCCCTCGTTTGACGGCATAACACCATCGCCGATCATGAAGGTTGTGCTTCTGATATGGTCAGTGATAACGCGAAGAGAAATGTCTTTCTTTTCATCATCGTGATATTTTATGCCTGAAATGTCAATGACATGCTTCATGATGTTCTGAACGGTGTCAACTTCAAAAAGGTTGTCAACGCCCTGCATGATACAGGCAAGTCTTTCAAGACCCATGCCGGTGTCAATATTGCATGATTTCAGGCGGGTATAGTTGCCGTTTCCGTCGTTGTCAAACTGTGTGAAAACAAGGTTCCAGAATTCGGTGTATCTGTCGCAGTCACAGCCGGGGCCGCAGGTCGGACTGCCGCAGCCGTATTTTTCGCCGCGGTCAAAATAAATTTCAGAGCACGGACCGCACGGACCGGAGCCGTGTTCCCAGAAGTTATCTTCCTTGCCGAGTCTTACGATTCTTTCGGGTGCAACGCCGACTTCCTTTGTCCAGATGTCAAATGCTTCGTCGTCCTCTTCATAAATGGTTACCCAAAGCTTATCGACCGGCATCTCCATGACCTTTGTGCAAAATTCCCATGCCCAGGCGGTTGCTTCGTGCTTAAAATAATCGCCGAAAGAAAAGTTTCCGAGCATTTCAAAGAATGTGCCGTGACGTGCGGTGATTCCGACTCTTTCAATATCGGGTGTTCTGATGCACTTCTGGCAGGTTGTCATTCTTGTTCTCGGCGGTGTGACCTCGCCCGTGAAATATTTTTTCAGCGGAGCCATGCCGGCGTTAATCAGAAGCAGGCTTTTGTCTCCCTGCGGAACAAGTGAATAGCTGTCTGCACGCAAATGTCCCTTGCTTTCAAAAAATGAAAGATATTTTTCACGAATTTCATTCAGTCCCATCCACTGCATTTTATCAAGTCCTTTCGATATAAAATAAAAAAGATGCTTTTCACCGTCTTCGGGGTGAGCATAGCCCACGGTACCACCCGAATTGCGCAAAAAGCACCACTTAACGCACTGAAAATTCTGTGCCGTTCCTTAACGCGGAAAACACGCCCGTCCTTTCGGCGGGAACTCAGAAGCAGCACAAACCGTTGCCGTATTTTCAAAAATCCTTTCAGCCGCGGGATTTTCTCTCTTTGAAAAAGCAAAGGAATGATTCTTCGTCACCGTCTTTTGAATATTCACGATATATTAGATTTTACTCATTTCTTTCATTTTTGTCAAGGTGTTTTTGAGGTTAATTTTGGGTTGCAATCAAAAAGCTTCGGCACAGTTTATTGCGCCGAAGCTATGTTAATTTGTTATATTTTGTTATTTTTCGTTATATTCAGTTTTATTTTATTACCGTATCAACAGTTCCCATGCGAAAGATTATATTTTGTCATTTTAATTCGGGCTTTTATTTGTTATTCTTATGCCCCGTTTTTATCTTTCCATTCCTGACTGTTTCAGAATCAAATATTGAATTTGTTTCCATAACGATACATTTTTGCTTTTTGTGCTGTTCGGCGGTCACTGCTTCCGACCTGCCTTCTTCCTTGAACGGCACTGAAAGCTTTTCTCACAAGTCATGAAACTTATGAGCTTTGCAGTTTTCAAGCCTCGGCTTTCAACCGCAATCTATATAAATTATATTGCCGTCGTACAAATTGAAGTAATATCTTTTATTGCTTCCTGATACGTTTTTCAGACGGTTTTATTCGTCAAACACAAGCATGATTGCCATAGCCTTATTTCTCTGTGATGCCTTATCGGTTTTGTCCTTTGATTTTGTCGGAACGTTAGATTAAAATGAACCGACAGGCTTTTCACCGAATTTTTCGGCTTTCGGCATTTGAAATTACAACATCAGATATTTGTTGTAATGATGAAGATATTATCAAATTGTACGGTTTAAACTAAACAGTACATTGGTAACACCCCTTTCTCTTTTTGTGTCTTTATTATATATTGAGGTGTAATAAATGTCAATAGTTTTTAACAATATTTTTTTATTTTGTTGAAGTTGCACAAGTAAGCGTGTTCGTATTTGACTGATTTGGCAAATTACCGCTATTTGATACTTTCATTCCTGCTCGTATTCCATTTCGGCGGCTTGTTCTTCAATCAGTTCAACAAGTTTGTGAACCGGCAAGTCAAATGCGTTTGCAATTTTCCATATTGTTTCAAAATTTGCCTTTTTCTCGCCGCTTTCAATCATTGCCAGGTGGCTTCTTGCAATTCCCGCAAGACCGCTGAACACCTCCTGAGTCAGTTTTCTTTCTTTACGAAGCCGCTTTATCACTTTTCCCACAGCGGCGCTTTTGTATTCTATCATCGCAGACACTCCCTTTCTTTCAAGTGTAAAGGCGTGTATGATTATTTTGTCTGCTTTCGTTGACAAAATTTGTTTTGTCTGCTATAATAGACAAAAATTTTCTTTAGAGAGGTTTATTTATTATGAAAAAACAAAAATTTCTAAAGCAATTATTTTCATTTGTCTTTGCTGTGTTAATGATAATTTCCTGCGTGCCGGCTCAAAGCCTTACGGAAATTGAATTTCTGCCCAAAGCAAGTGCGGCGCAGTGGTCGGGCGGCTTTGAATATGAAGTTATTGCAGGCGAGGCGTATATTACGGGGTTTAGCGAATCCGATTACGGCTCAAGCAATGTAATCGTTCCTGCAAAACTCGGTGGTTATAAGGTTGTCAGTATTGGTAACAGCACATTTAGATGGAAGCGCATTGAAAGTGTTAAATTGCCTGATGGAATCAGAAACATTGGAGACCATGCTTTTCCTGGGGGAAATTATGGAATAAAAGAATGTAATATTCCTTCAAGCGTTAAAAATATCGGGTATGCTGCTTTTTCCGGCACAGGATTGTCAGGCAATTTAGATCTAAGTAATGTTAACAGTATCGGCGGCGATGCTTTCAGCGGAACAAATATTACTTCTGTTACTCTATCAAAGAAACTAAAAATAATAAATGACGGCGTTTTTTCAGGAACTAAAATCAAATCAATTTCAATACCCGACGGTGTAACTTCAATAGGAACTTGCGCATTTAGCGGATGCTCAGAATTGATAGATATTTCAATTCCGAACACTGTAACAAGTATCGGCAGTCATACTTTTGAGGGTACAGCAATAAAAAAAATAAAACTGCCATCAAAATTAGAGTCACTTGGTAACTGGACATTTTGCGATTGTAAAAACCTTGTTTCTATAGCACTTCCAAACAGTGTTACATCGCTCGGACGAGGTACTTTTGAAAACTCCTCAATTAAAGAGGTAACAATCGGTACCGGATTAAAAAATATTGGATATAATTCCTATGGTGGTTTTAATGCAGAAATTTTTCAAAACTGCACTTCACTTGAAAAAGTTACATTTAAAGGTAGCGTTGAGCAAATAGGTGAACTATGTTTTCACAATTGCACAGCATTAAAAAGTATAATTCTTCCAAAAGGATTAAAATCTATCTCGGAATCAGTTTTCGAGGGTTGCACAAATCTCAGCAAAGTAATAATACCAAATACTGTCACGAGAATATATGATGATGCTTTTAAAAACTGTAACAATTTAACAAGCATTGTTCTGCCATCATCAATAACCTATATCGCATATGATTCTCTCGGCTACATCGACGCAGGCATCAACGGCAAAATGCCCGGTTTCACAATTTACGGCACCAAGGGCACGGAAGCCGAAAGATATGCAAACGATAACGGCTTTGCTTTTGTTGTTCACAAGCACAAAACAAAAACCGAAACCACAAAAGCAACCACCGAGAAAAACGGAAAAATTGTTACAACCTGCACGGAATGCGGCGAAGATGTAAACATCAAAAAGCTTGCCAAGGTTTCAAACATCACCCTTTCAAAAACCGCTTATTCCTATGACGGAAAAACAAAAACACCGGCTGTCACGGTTAAGGACGCCGATGGAAAAACACTGAAAAAAGGCACCGATTACACCGTAAAATATTCATCGGGAAGAACCAAAATCGGAAAATATACCGTCACGGTTACTCTCACCGGAAGCAAATACAGCGGCAGCAAAACGCTTTCTTTCACAATCGGACCGGTCAAGCCGACCTCTTTCAAAGCGAGTCAGAGCGCAGATTCAATTACCCTTTCATGGAACAAGGTTTCCGGTGCTTCGGGCTATGTTGTGTATAAATACAGCGATTCAACCAAGAAATATTCAAAAGTTGCAACCGTTAAAACAAACAAGGCGACCATCAAAAAGCTCAAAGCCGGAACAACCTATAAGTTTGCCGTAAAAGCTTATAAAACAAGCGGCAGCAGCAATTATTACGGCGATACAAGTTCCCTTTTCACAACCACCACAAAGCCTGCCGCGCCCTCCGTTAAAGTGACATCAACGGCAAAAGGCAAAGCCTATATCAGCTTTAAAAAGGTAACCGGCGCAACAAAATATGAGTTCTATTACAGCACAAGCAAAACAGGCACCTATAAAAAGCTTTCAACCACTTCAACGGCTTATTACACTGCCTCAAAGCTTACAAGCGGAAAAACCTATTATTTCAAAGTCAGAGCTTATAAAACGCTCGGCAAAACAAATTATTATTCAGCTTACAGCGCGGTCAAAAGCGTTAAAGTGAAATAACAAATATCAAAAAGCACCGCGGAAAATTCTGCGGTGCTTATGTTTTTTATGTCCGTCACACATTTTCTGTGGGTGACTTAATATTGCATTTGTTCCTATCAGATAAGCTTTCTGCCCATCAGAACGCCCATAACCGAAGCCATCATCAGTCCTCTTGTCCAGCCCGATGAATCACCCAGACAATGCAGTCCTTTCACGCTTGTGTTGAAATCTGCGTCCATTTTTACTCGGTTGCTGTAAAATTTCAGTTCGGGCGAATACAACAGCGTTTCTGTTGAAGCGAAGCCCTCAACAACATGATCCATTGATTTGATGAAGTTGATGATGTTCGTCATGGCTCTGTACGGCATGGCGGCGGTGATGTCGCCTGCAACAGCGTCGGGAAGAGTGGGTCTGACATTCGACTGTGAAAGTTCTTTTTCCCATGTGCGTTTACCGTCAAGAATATCGCCGAAACGCTGAACAAGAATGTGACCCGTTCCGAGCATGTTTGTCAGCTCGCCGACCTTTTGCGCATAGGCAATCGGCTGATTGAACGGATAGCTGAAATTGTGGGAGCAGAGAATGGCAAGGTTGGTGTTG
>JBJFHW010000030.1:0-6021 GCA_051893965.1 Acutalibacteraceae bacterium | reverse complement strand
TACAAGAATGGTTTTGGAAAAAGGTCTTCGCATTTTCGGAAGCAGCCGAAGCGGACGCGAGGATTTTGTGAAAACCGTTGAACTTTATGAAAATTATCCCGACATTATCGAATATTTAAGCCGCATGGTCAGCTTCGTCAAGCCGGTCAGAACCATTAAGGATATGAACGAGGCTTTTGAACTTGACAAGCAAAAATCATTTGGTAAAACAATTATGAAATGGGAAAAATAATTGTTCTTTAATTTGATTTGATTGAATGATTGATTTGAAAGAAGTTGAATAATTGTGCTGAGAAAATTGAAAGATGCGCTGAAGCCGACCTTTATCTATACGATATATTGCTTTTTTATCAGAAACGGCAGAAAACTGAAAAAGAGAGTGAAAAAGTTTTTTGGTAAAATAAAAAAGAAAATAAGGGAAAAAACGAACCCTTTATATCGTTATTATATTATGAAAAAGCTTTATCCCCGTATCTACAAAAAATATTCCAAATTGCCGGTTGATGAAAACAAAATTGTTTTTGTTGAACTGAGACTGCCGACGCTTACAAACAGTTTCAAATTTATTTATGATGAGCTTTATGCCAATTATGATTTTGATCTTCATTGCCATTTTTTGCGTAATTTCTATACTTCCCGAACAGATTACAGAAACCGCTGCAAAGCTTTCATCAGGGATATTGCAACGGCAAAATATGTTTTCATGGACGAAGCGACAAACATCAACGGAAACATTCAGATGCGCCCCGAAACCATTGTTACCCAGCTTTGGCACGGTTGCGGCGCATTCAAAAAATTCGGTATGAGCACGGCTGACGCCATTTTCGGCGCAACGCGTGAGCAGATGGAAAAATATCCGTTTAACCGAAACTATACGCATGTAACGGTCAGCAGTCCCGAGGTCATCTGGGCATATGAAGAAGCGATGAATTATACCCATGAAAGCGGCGTTATTAAGGCTCTCGGAAGCAGCAGAACCGATATTTTTTATGATGAAAATTTCAAAAAATCTTCCTATGATGCCCTTTATGAGCTTATGCCGCAGGCACAGGGCAAAAAGGTTATTCTTTATGCACCGACGTTCCGTGGCCGCGTTGCAAGGGCGGAAGCGCCGAAAAATCTGAACATGGAGCTTATGCAGTATGTTCTTGGCGATGAATATGTTCTGATTGTCAAGCATCATCCGCTTGTCAGAAAGCGTCCGAAGATACCCAAAAAGTGCGCGGATTTTGCAATGGATATGTCTGTTCGTGGACTTACGATTGAACAGCTGATCTGTGTCAGCGACATCTGTATTTCGGATTATTCCTCTCTTGTGTTTGAATATTCGCTTTTTGAAAGACCGATGATCTTTCTTGCTTATGACCTTGACAAATATTTTGATTGGAGAGGCTTTTATTACGATTATTTTGAGCTTGCTCCGGGACCGGTTGTGAACACAACAACCGAAATTGTTGATTATATCAAAAACATTGATGAGAATTTTGATAAAAAGAGAGTTCACGATTTCAGAGAAAAGTTCATGTCGTCATGCGACGGTCATGCAACGCAGAGAATTATTGAAACCGTTATGAGTGAGGAAGAAAGAGAAAAGCACAGAAGAAAAGAACCGCTTGAAAAGCTTGAATATCATCTGATTCCGTCCTATAAGGATTTTGACGGTAAGAAATATAGCTTTGAAAAATAAAAGCCGCACAGCCTGCTTTTTGCAAGGCTGTGCTTTTTTGCGAGCGTAGCTTATATGAGTGTGGAGTTATTTTAACGAATTTATTTCTGATTTTTATTCTGTGCACCTGGAGTTTTAATACGAATAAATTAAAAATGTCCGCGGACTGTCCGCGGACGCGTCCGGAAAATGTCCGGTACAGATAAAGATATAGATATAGATAAAGACATAGATATATTAAGAGAGAGTCAGAGAGAAAATTCTGACGCGCACTTTTTTAAGCTTATTTTGTCGGCATTAAATATGGAACTGTGCCTATTGTGAAAGCGCAATTTTTTCGCAGATCTCTTTGAAAACCGGTGCGCAGTCCGAACTGCCGCTGATGCCGTCCTCGTTGAGAACAACAACAATATAATGCGGGTTATCGGCAGGGAAAAATCCGGCAAACCATGTCCGGCAAACTTCTTTGCCGTTTTTGGTTGTTCCGCTTTGGGCGGTTCCTGTTTTTCCGGCAAGTGTCATGACTGAGCTTTTCGCTTTTGAGGCGTTGCCGTTTTCAACAACGGATTTGAGCATCTCGCGGATTTCAAGCACGGTCTGATCGGAAAAAATTTTTTTCGGTGTGCTTTGAGAAACCGTTTTCACAAGACCGTTTTTGTTCGCTGTTCCCCTGATTACGGTCGGCTCAACATAATTTCCTGTTGCCAGTGCATGATAAGCGCAAAGGAGCTGAACCGGTGTGACAAGAAGCTTGCCCTGTCCGAAAGAAAAATTGGCCTTTTCACCGGAACTTGCAAGCTCGCTGTTTTCGGGCAAAACACCGGCGGCGCTGCAAAGGGAGTTTGCAAGTTCGGTTTCACTGCCGAAGCCTAAGGAGCGGCAAACCGAAAGAAGATAGTCACTGTCGATGTTTTTCATCAGGTTGATAAAATAAGTGTTGCAGGAATTTTCAAGCGCCTTGGTCATGTTTTGTTTTCCGTGGGCTTTGCTGTCATAGCATTTGAAAACGGTGTCGCCGACGGTGATTTCGCCGGTACATTCATATTCAAAATCTGTTTTCACCGAACTTTCCAGAGCGCAGGCGGCAACAATGGGCTTAAAAACCGAGCCGACGCTGTAGCTTTGAAGCGCCTTGTTGATAAGCGGTGAGTTTTCCTGCCTCAGGCTTTTGTAAACGGCATTCCGGTCAAAGGTCGGAACGCTTGCCATAGCATAAAATTCGCCGGTATCCACATGCAGAACAAGGGCACAGCCGCTTTTGATTTTGCTGTTTTTGAGCGCAGTTTCGGCAATCTGCTGAATGTTTTTGTCTATGGTCAGAACAACGCCGGCTTTGGAATTAAAGTTATTGTCATTGACCGTTTTGTCAAGACCGGCAAGCACTCTGCCGTATGCATCAACGGAAAAAGAAACGCTCAGGCTTCCGCTTTCGCCGGAAAGAAGCGGATTATATGCCTTTTCAATACCGTACAGACCGTTTTGCCCGCTGCTGTCAACATAGCCGACAAGGTGGCAGGCGCAGTCATCGCTGTACCGTTCGGGAACTTCAAAGGTACGCACGAGTTCGTTATTGATTTCTTCTTTGACTTCGACGGTGAACGGTTTTCCGCTTTCGATTTTTTCAGTGAGGTTTTCGCAGGCGTCCGCAAGCGGCTTGATTTGCGTAACCGAAAGGGCAGGGGTAACGGCGGCAATCAGTCGGCTGTTTGTGTCAACAAGCTTTTCAAGGTTCCGGTCATATATTTTTCCTCTTGAAGTTCCGATGGTAATGGTTTTGGTTTGCTGAGATTTTGAAGAAACATCGTAAAGCCGATTGTTTATCTGAACAATTTTGATCATCATTGCCAAAAAACAAAGGCAGATGGTTATATACAAGGTGACAGCTCTGGATTTCATAAAAGACCCCGCTTTATCAGTTTGGAGTTTGGAGTGTGGAGTTAACCCCTCTTTTTAGTCTGTGGAGTAGGGACATGGCGTGCCGTGTTCGCACAAAGCGTTAAAAAATTTAAGTCAGTTAAAATAAAATATATTTTTACGGCTAAACCTGTTAGCATCAAATGAAAATTTGTGCCTGACTGCGGACACGGCACGCCGTGTCCCTAATAATCTGTTTTTTAAATTAACAATCAGAAACTCTGTTAAAATTTTCAGCAGAAATTTTCATGTTGAAACAACTCCACACTCCAAACTCCACACTTTTTAAACTGATTACTAAGTTCGTTTTAATTCTCAATATTATTCTTTGAGGGGCTTTTAAAAACAATTCTGAAAAATTTTTCCACTTTTTTTGAAAAAGGGGTTGATTTTTCAAAAAAAAGGGATAAAATAGGTATTAGCACTCGGAAGTAATGAGTGCTAAAAATTAGCACAAAAAGCAGCAGACGCACAAAATGACCTTTTGTGACAGCACTGTGAAGTTTAGGAGGATAAATGTTATGACCATCAAACCACTTCTCGACAGAGTAGTACTCAAACCAACAGAAATTGAAGAAAAAACCAAAAGCGGCTTTATTCTTACAAGCGCTTCTCAGGAAAAGCCTCAGTTTTCCGAAGTTGTTGCCGTAGGCCCCGGCGGAATTGTTGACGGCAAAGAAACCGAAATGTATGTGAAAGTCGGCGACAAGGTAATCGCAGGCAAATATTCGGGAACCGAAGTTAAAATTGACAACGAAGAATACACAATCGTTCGTCAAAGCGACATTCTTGCAATAGTTGAATAATTTTTGGAGGTACATGAACATGGCAAAACAGATTGTTTACGGTGAAGAAGCAAGAAAGGCTCTTCAACAGGGAATTGATAAACTCAGCGATACCGTTAAAATTACACTCGGCCCCAAAGGCAGAAACGTTGTAATAGACAGAAAATACGGCGCTCCGCTCATCACCAACGACGGTGTTACCATCGCAAAGGAAATTGAACTGGAAGACGCTTTTGAAAACATGGGCGCTCAGCTCATCAAGGAAGTTGCAACAAAAACAAACGATGTTGCAGGCGACGGAACAACAACCGCAACACTTCTTGCGCAAGCTCTTGTTCGTGAGGGCATGAAAAATGTTGCCGCAGGCGCAAATCCGATGGTAGTGAAAAAAGGCATCAAATCAGCGGTTGAAACCGCAGTTGCAGCAGTCAAGAAAAACTCACAGCCCGTCACCACTTTTGAAGACATTGCAAGAATTGCAACCGTTTCTTCGGCTGACGAAACAGTCGGCAAGCTGATTGCCGAGGCAATGGAGGTTGTAACAACCGACGGCGTTATCACAATTGAAGAATCAAAAACTGCCGAAACAGGCAAAGAAGTTGTTGAAGGCATGCAGTTTGATCACGGCTACATTTCTCCTTACATGGCAACCGATTCCGACAAGATGGAAGCCGTTATCGACGACGCTTATCTTCTCCTTACAGATAAAAAGATTTCAAACATTCAGGATATTCTTCCGCTTCTTGAGCAGGTTCTTCAGGCAGGCAAAAAGCTTGTAATTGTTGCTGAAGACGTTGAGGGCGAAGCACTCGCAACACTTCTTGTCAACAAGATCCGCGGAACCTTCACCTGCGTTGCCGTTAAGGCACCGGGCTTCGGCGACAGAAGAAAAGAAATGCTTCAGGATATTGCCATTCTGACAGGCGGTCAGGTTATCACCTCCGACCTCGGTCTTGAACTGAAAGACGCAACGGTTGACATGCTCGGCCGCGCAAGACAGGTTAAGGTTACAAAAGAAAACACCATCATCGTTGACGGTGCAGGCGACAAGGAAGAAATCAAAGCCAGAGTGAACCAGATCAAGGCTCAGATTGAAAACACAACCTCTGAATTTGACAGAGAAAAGCTTCAGGAAAGATTGGCAAAACTTTCCGGCGGTGTTGCTGTTATCAAAGTCGGTGCCGCAACAGAAACCGAAATGAAAGAAAAGAAGCTTCGTATTGAAGACGCTCTTGCAGCAACAAAGGCAGCCGTTGAAGAAGGCTCCGTTGCAGGCGGCGGTGTTGCGCTTCTCAACGCTGTTCCGGCCGTTCAGGAACTTCTTGACAAAACAGAAGATCCCGACGAAAAAACAGGCATCAGAATTGTTCTCAAAGCAATTGAAGAGCCGGTTCGTCAGATTGCAAAGAACGCAGGACTTGAGGGTTCAGTTATCATCAACGAAATCATGAATTCGGGCAAAATCGGCTACGGCTTCGACTTTGCAAACGAAAAATATGTTGACATGGCACAGGCAGGAATTCTTGATCCGACAAAGGTTACAAGATCTGCACTTGAAAATGCGGCTTCGGTTGCAGCAATGGTGCTCACAACAGAATCTCTTGTTTCCGACATACCCGATCCGGCAGCAGACGCAGCAGCACAGGCTGCAATGGC
>JBJFHW010000029.1:0-6028 GCA_051893965.1 Acutalibacteraceae bacterium | reverse complement strand
CGAGGTTGAGGGAAACGGCAAGAATAATGCTGAACGCAATCTGCGTCAGAAGCGTCATGCTCGAGCGGGGGAGATTCCCCGTCGCCTTGAGGATGAGAGCCAGCCCCAGAATGATACCGACAAGGATATAGTTAGTCAGATCCTTGAATTTAAAGGTCTTTTTTACATTTTTTAAATATCCCATAGCTTATACCTTCTCCCTTCTCTTCTTACCGAGAAGACCGATCGGTCTTACAAGAAGGATCACAATAAGAAGTGCAAATTCAACCGCAGTTGTGTAAGGAGCAAGAACGGGGATACTCAGCGAAATTTTTTCAACAACGCCTAAAAGTACGCCGCCGAGCATAGCGCCGGGAATGGAACCGATACCGCCGATAACCGCGGCCGTGAAAGCTTTTATACCGGGCATAGCTCCGAGTGTCGGACTGACCGACGGAATCTGCATCAGGTAAAAAAGACTTGCAAATGCGGCAAGAGCCGAACCGATTGCAAAGGTCGTTGTAATAATCATGTTAACATTAACGCCCATAAGTTGAGCAGCGCCTCTGTCCTCGGAAACGGCAAGCATAGCGCGTCCCAGCCTTGTTTTCTTAACAAAAAGCTGGAGAGAAATCATGATTAAAGCACCGATTCCGAGCGTCAGGAGCGTTGAAACGCTGACCTGTGCCGAACCGAGGTTAACAATACCGTAATTTCCGATAGTAACTGTCTGCGATTTTGAACCGAAAATAAGCTGTGCAACGGACTGAAGAAGATAGCTGACGCCGATTGCCGTAATCAGAACTGCAAGCGGAGAAGCGCCTCTTAACGGCTTATATGCAACCTTTTCGGTGATTACACCCATAAGCGTGCAGACGATGATTGCAACAAAAGCGGCAAGAATCGGATGTCCGCTGAGGTTTAAGGTTGTAAGAATGGCATAAGCACCAACCATGATAATATCGCCGTGAGCGAAGTTGAGCATTTTTGCAATTCCGTAAACCATCGTGTAGCCAAGAGCAATAAGCGCATAGATACTGCCAAGGCTGAGTCCGTCTATAAATATCGTCATAAACATCCCCCGTTTCATGGATTTTAGATATTAGATATTAGATTTCAGAAAGGTGTATTTACGCGATTACACTCTAACTCCTAATATCTAACATCTAAATAAAAGACAATCGGGTGTCAGTGTTCCGGCACCCGATTGCACGATAAATTGAATTTGTCGCGTGGCGACACCGTCCCGGGTATATGTACGAATTTTTCAGATACCAACCCGAGCGGGAACAAAACATTAATTTTTAATTATTTGTTGAGTTCAACAATTGTCGGTTCCTTAGTCGGAGCACCGGAAACATCCCATGTCATTGCGCCGGTAACACCTGTGAATGAGAAGTCCTCGGCAGTAATTGTTTCAACAAGGATGTCGCAAAGCTCAGAAGCAGAAATTGTTACATCGTCAACGCCTGCTTTCTTCATAGCTTCAAAGATTACATAAACTGCATCGTAACCGTCGGCTGCAAACTGATCGGGAGCTGCGCCGTATTTGTCGGTATAAGCCTTAACGAAAGCAGAAACTTTTTCGTCAGTGCTGTTTACATCGAACGGAGTGATGTAAGAAACCTTGTTTGTTACAGATGCATCAAGCTGATCCTTAACGCCGTCAAGACCGTCACAACCAAAGATAAGAGCGTCACAACCCTTAGCAGAAGCTGCCTTAGCAATAAGACCTGCCTCTGTGTAATAGATGGGAACAAAGATTACGTCGCAGTCCTTGAGAGCTTCAACCTGAGTTGAGAAGTCTTTCTTATTTTCTGCGTCGAAAGTCTGAGTTGTGAATTCCTTGCCGAGTTCATCCATCTTTTCTTTGAAAGCATCGAAAATACCTGATGAATACGGATCGCTGGTGTCATAGATTGCACCGATTGTTTCATACTTGCTTGAAAGTTCTTCAGCTGCAAGAACGCCCTGGTCGGGGTCGCCGAAGCAGATGCGGAATGCATTCGGTCTGTCAGCAATTACATTTGCGGCAGAAGCTGACGGAGTCATGAAGAATACATTGTCTTCAACTGCTCTGCCTGCGAAAGAATCGGCAGAACCGGAAGTTACTGAACCGAGAGAAGCCTGCATACCTGCTTCATAGAGGGTGTCATAGCCTGTTGCAGCGTCAGCGGCAGCAGCTTTGTCGTCTTTGATGTCGAACTTGAAGTTCTTACCGTTCAGTCCGCCGTTTGCGTTGATTTCTTCAACTGCAAGAGAAGCACCCTGCTGAACGGAAATACCGTACTGAGCAGCGTCACCGGTAAGCGGTCCTGTTGCACCGATGAAATACTCGGTGTTGTTAGCAGCGTAGTTTACACCTGTTGATGCGGGCTTTTCTTCACCTGCTGCGGTTGTTGCATCTGTATCTCCGGTCTTACTGCAAGCAGCAAAGCAGGAAAGGCAAAGAACAGCAACAAGTACAAGAGCGAGAATTTTTTTGAAGTTTCTCATTTTGAATCATACCTTTCTTTAAAATAAAAAATTTTCATATTGAAGAGAACCGATCATCTCTGAATATGTTGAAAGAATTATAGCATTACATTTTGTTATTGTCAACAGAAAAATGAATTTTTATATGACTGCACAAGTTTGACAATATTCACGCAGCAAATTATACGAAATCAACAACAAATCTGTCGTTTTTCGAAAAAGAGAGAAATATAGTTTGCTGTATTGATATTAAGAGAAAAATTTAACCATGACATTTTATCATGTTAAGGTGCTCCGTCGGCATATATTTCGCCGATGGCTTCAACGGCAGAAGAAACAAAAACTTTGACAGCCGGAGATGAATTTTTAAAAGATTTCTGACAAATAACAAGTTCTCTGTGTGCGGCAGGAAGAAGCGGAAGACTGATCACATTGTTCTTGTTTCCGTGCATAACAAGTTCCGAAAGCATACTGATTCCCATGCCGTGTTCAACCATAAAGACAACCGTCGGATCATCAACATAAGCAGGCTCAATATTCGGCTTGACATTTTCCCGTTCAAAAAAACGAACAATATCTTTATCAAAGCCATAATAAGGCATAATAAAATCCCGATTATCAAAGCATTTTATCGGAAACGCTTCAAGGCCGGTAAATTCCGGACTGTTCGGTAGAATTGCAAGGAGCGGATCATCTCGCAGATGAATAAATTCAAAGCCCTGATAGTCCTGACGGCTTGCAAAAGCTAAATCAACTTCGCCACTTTCCACTTTTTCATATGCACCCTCAAGAGTGCACGAACTCATTTCTATTGCCACATCGGGAAGCTTTTCGTGAAATTTTTTTACAATGAACGGTAGCCAGTGCATGAGCATACTTGTATAAGCACAGACCTTGATTGAGCTGTTTTTCTTTTGTCTGATAAGCGAAATCTCCTTTTCAAGCTTATCCGCATGAACAAGCATCGCTCTGATGGACGGAAGAATTCTCTCCCCCTCTGCTGACGGTACAACGCCGTTCCGACTTCTTTTTAAAAGCGGAAAGCCGAACTCCTTTTCAAGCGAACTTATCATTTTGGTAATTCCCGATTGTGTAAAGCCCATCACCTTGGCGGTTTTTGTAATGCTTCCGAGATCAACGGCATTTATCAGCACTTCAAGCTTTTTAGTGTCCGTTTTGTCCGCCTCCTTTAAAGAAATATTTGAATTACAGTATAACTGTCAAGACACGATTTGTCAAATCAAGCATTATTACTTTTGTTTTTATGATCTTATCATCTTTGTAAAAAATAAACTTTCCTAAATCAACAGATAGTTTTTATATTAGAGTATAGTTCTTTGTAAACTGTGAATAAATACTTTTCCGATGCATTTAAATTATTTAATTGATCAACCCGATATATCAAGTCTTCAATAGTTAAAGAATCATATGCTGAAATACAATCTCTGCAATCAGGATCATATGTTAATACCAGAAGGGTGTGCAAGCATTTCTTTGCTGTTTCATATTTCTTTTCATCGTATGCTGCCATTAACAGTTCATCGGAATCGTAATAATGTTTACCGAAACGCTTATAGTCTAAATTATAAATAAAATCAAATATTTTTTGATCAACAAAAAGAGGTTTATATATATTTTTATTAAATGCCTCTTTCATCGATTTTTCGAGATTTGGATTATTTTCAAGCCATTCGCTTTCTTCAATATCAGCAATTGCAGTTAATGGATAAAACGAACCCATATCTTTATGCGTCATGGAAAATGCTTCAATTTTAATTTTGTGATAAATCGAAATATAAATATTATAGTAATCGAGATCAGTCGATGTATGTAAACTGCTCTCAATTATCGTATAATTTCGTTCTCTTGACAATTCAATTGCAACAATATAATCTTCATTTATATTTTTGAAAAAAGTTTTTTTTACTTTTTCAAAACCTAAATCCCTAAAAAATCGATTCATTGTTCTGACTATATTCATATCTTACCTCTTAAAATCTACAAATTTGAATTGAGAAATAAAACGAATAGAAGTTAATAAAATTATAATCAAAAATTATAATTTGTCAATTGGATTAATTGCATTAAAATTCTATATCAAAAATTCAAGTCAATTATCATTTACAACTGTTCAAAAATATAAAATTATGAGTTTTCCGATAAGCTGTGCTTTCTCTGCGGCGAAGAACTGACTGTCGGCACTTTGCTCCCCGCGACCACACTTCTTCACTATTCCCTCTTACTTCTTACTTTCCAAAAATCCCGCACGCAAAAATACGAACGGGACTTTTATGTTTATTTGACGGTAAGGCACCGCAGGTTTATAAAATAATAGTTACTAAAACCGTTTTAAGAGAGTATAATTATATATATTACGATTCATTTTCACCTAATATTTTTTTGATAATCAAACTTCTCTTATGTAATTGTTCCATTTTCAAGCAATTTTTTTAATTTACTAATTCATCAGCTTTTGAATTAAGTTATGCACTTTTACTTTCTTTCTATTGTAGATAAAAGTTTTTTTGCAAAATAACCAATTAATAAACCAATAATTATACCTAATACAACAAATATTATAGCCACAGGATTAAATTCATGGTGTCCTTCTACACCGGCACCAACAATGTAAGTCCAACCAACAGTGAGTTCAGCAACGATTGCACCTATAACAGCACCTAATACAGCTAATAAATAAGTCATAAATAACATCCTTTCTTAAAAAATTTTGTACTTTTATTGACTGTGGAATATTTTATCCCTCCTTGTTAACTAGACGCTACAATTTTATCCCACAAAATAAAAAAGTGCGCAGTCGAAACTACGCACAAAAAACACATAGCTCAACTGTCGCCAAACAAAATTCCGTACATAACACACAATAAAGTATATGCAGAAATGGAGCATATGCATTTTTATTAAATAAAAATACATAATACTTATATCGTGTGTTAAAATATTCGGATTTCGTTTGGCACAGTTAGTATAGCATATTGAATACTATTTTGCAAGTAAAATTTTAATTTGAATCTATAACATCAGAAATTTATTTTTTCGGCTTTTACAATGAAGAAAAGAACAATCAAAAATCTTTGTGTCTTTTGAAACTGCTCAAAGATATAAAACTATGAATATCCATAGTTAACAAAATTTTCTCTGCGGCGAAGAACTGACTGTCGGCACTTTGTTCCCCGCGACCACACTTCTTCACTATTCCCTCTTACTTTCCAAAAATCCCGTCCGAAGTAAGGAAGAGTGAAAAGTGAAGAGTGAAGACGTAAGAAGTAAAAATCCCGCCCGCAAAAATGCGAACGGGATTTTTGGCAGGGATGGCAGGATTTGAACCTACGAATGTCGCAGTCAAAGTGCGATGCCTTACCACTTGGCTACATCCCCATATAAAAATAAACACCCGTTAATGATTGAAACGGGTTAATGGGGTGGGTAGTCGGATTCGAACCGACGGCCTCCAGGGCCACAACCTGGCGCTCTAACCAACTGAGCTATATCCACCACCTGATGGCGCGCTTGAAGGGACTCGAACCCCTGACCCACTGCTTAGAAGGCAGTTGCT
>JBJFHW010000028.1:0-6050 GCA_051893965.1 Acutalibacteraceae bacterium | reverse complement strand
GAAAGCAAAAACGTTGAAGATAAAGTTGGAGTTGTTATAGAAATGAACCTGATAAACAACATTCTCCCAGCCCTTTGTGAATGCTCTCGGAAGAGCAGCGGCTGTCCAGATACACTCCATTGTGATGATATGATCGGTATCAACCGCGCGAACGGTTTTATAAAGTCTTGTATAGATTGATTCATTGTTGATTCTTCTGCGAACTTCCGTGCAGTCAACATCGCACATCGGCTCGTTGAGCAGGTCATACATGGCAACAGCCGGGTTGCCGTTGAATCTTTCGGCAATTGCTGTCCAAAGCTCATCGGTAAGCTCGCGGTATCTTTCACCCTGTTCGGTGTTTGCATAAAGGCCGCATGAATCTGCTTTTCCGTTATGGGGAGCGTCGCTCTGATAGCCGACTGCGCCGTGCATATCCAGAACAACATAAATTTCGCGCTTTGAACATTCTTCAACGATCCAATCAAGTCTTGAAAAATCCCAGTTTCCGTTTTCATCGAGAATTTTTCTGCCGTTGTCGTCATAATAGAAGTTTCTGAACCAGAACGGAACGCGAACACAGTTAAAGCCCATTGACTTGATGTTGTCAAGGTCATATTCGGTGATCCAGTTATCCTGATAGATATTCATCAGTTCATAAGCTTTTTCTTCGCCGAAACGCTCAGTGAGAATCTGAAAAACATCATAGTGATCTGTTGCCTCTTCATAGGGGCAGAGCCAGTCTTCAAAAATCAGCCATGCGCCGAGGTTTACACCTTTAAGCTGAACGTTTTTGCCCTCTGCATTCACGATTTTCTGACCCTTTGCTTTGAGAAAGTCTTTCTCGGTAAAGCCTGTGACTTCTTCTGCTGTTTCAGAACCGTCTGCGGCAAAAATTGCGGGACAAACGGAAAAAATCATAATGACAGACAGAATCAAAGCCAAAAATTTTTTAACCTTTTTCATTTGAAATCTCCTTCATTGTTAAAATAAAATGGCATGATTATTTTAGTTTATTAACCAAAAAATGTCAATATCACAAATATACAAAAAGCCGACTATGTTTTTGTAACAGTTTTTAAGAAATCGAAATTCAAACTGTTGCGTCTGTATTGAAATAACGACTATGACGTGCTATACTTCTTTTACAAACCATACATGAAAACCTACTATAAACGGAGGACTACCCATGAAAACAGTAACTATCGGAAATCAGAAAGCATCGGCAATTGTTGCCGGCTGCATGAGATTTGCAGATTTTGACAAACAACAAATGAATCATTTTATTCATACAGCACTTGAACTCGGCATTAATTTTTTTGACCATGCCGACATTTACGGCAAAGGAACCTGCGAAGGAATTTTTGGCAACGCAATAAAAGGCGATGCTTCGCTCAAAAGAGAGGATATGATTATCCAGACGAAATGCGGTATCAGAAAAGGCTTTTATGACCACTCAAAAGAGCACATCATTTCTTCGGTGGATAACAGTCTGAAAAAGCTTCAGACGGAATATATTGACATCTTACTGCTTCACCGCCCCGACGCGCTGACCGAGCCTCAGGAGGTTGCCGAGGCTTTTGACATTTTGCAAAGAAGCGGCAAAGTTCGTTCTTTCGGCGTTTCCAACCATAAGCCGATGCAGATTGAACTGCTCAAAAAATATGTAAAACAACCGCTTGTTGTCAATCAATTACAATTCAGTATTCCGGTTTCCAATATGGTTGCCAACGGCATTGAGGTCAACATGGAAACGCCCGGTTCTGCCGACCGGGACGGAAGCGTTCTTGATTATTGCAGGCTCAACGATATTACCATTCAAGCCTGGTCACCGTTTCAGACGCCGGGCAAAAAAGGCTGTTTTATCGGCTCGGAGAATTATCCCGAACTTAATCAGAAGCTTGATGAACTTTCAAAAAAATATCAGGTCAGCACAGAAACAATTGCAGCGGCCTGGGTTCTTCGCCATCCCGCCTGTATGCAGCTTATCTGCGGAACAACAAACGAAGAACGGCTCAGAGAAATTGCAAACGCAAGCGATATTGTTCTGACAAGAGAAGAATGGTATGCGCTTTATCTTTCGGCAGGTCACATTTTGCCGTGAGGAAAATTGAATATAACTTTTACTAACAACAAGGCAAGAGAATCTTTTCCCTCGCCTTGTAATTATTATGTATTTCTGATATCACTATTTATATTCGCAATTGCGATAATATCTCCATTATCGATTTTCTGGATTCCATGTATAACCGCAGTTTGCACAGCGATTAACAGTTTCACTTGCACCTATTATTCCCCAAAATGCATTTACTCCACGTGCACTAGTGGTAACATTTGTTGAAGCGCACTTTGGACATTGGATATGGTTCTTTTTTTCTTCCACTTCATTATTAGTTCTGCTTAATTCATGTTTATAAAAGGCATATGCAATATCATATGATTCTGGCACGGACTTCTTTTTATTGATGTATTCGATAATATCTATTGCTTTAACTTGACTTTCAATTTTATCTTCGCCACAAAAAATATTTTGTGCAAATTTATTTACGAGATATTCATATTTTTTATTTTTAGACATTATCATCTCGTTTTCTTTAAATGCACATATCTCATATTTATATTTTGATAAATCAAATGTCTTTCCATTATATTCAAAAATATTATTACTTAATTCAGTTGATGTACATATCGGAAATCCACAGTGAATGCATTGTTTTGACTTATCACTAATTTTTTCTCCACATTCAGGACAGTTTATTAAAGCCATCATCATTCTCCAATCATTGATAGATTATGAGTACACTAATTAAAAAATATCAATACGGAATATGAATTCCTATTTGATGCTACGAACAAATTTATATTCAAATCGGATTTATTTACAAAACTATTATTTTTTGTTATACTTATATTAATAAATTTACTTTAAATTTACTTTCAGAAAGGTTGTGTTACCGTGAAAAAAATTACGAGTTTACTTTTGGCAATCATTCTTTCTTTTTCTTTTGTCAGCGTTGCTTTTGCTTCTTCTGACTATAAACCGTATGAGGATAGTCAGTATTTTACATATGGCGACTATGACATTCATTACCGAATTGCCCCTGCGAAAGGCGAATTCAAAGGAAGAATCCTGATGCTTCACGGCTTTTTGTGTTCAACCTATTCATGGAGGAATATGGCTGATGAACTGACCGATGCAGGCTATGACTGCGTTATGGTTGACCTGCCCGATTTCGGCTATTCAACAAGAGAGACCGAAAACACGGAAATTGTTCCGAGAGAAGAGCTTGTGGAAGCGCTTATGCTCAGTATGGCTCCGGCAGAGGAATGGATTATTGCCGGCCACTCCATGGGCGGAGGTGTCGCCATTAACATCGCCATTGATTTGCCGGTAAAAGCATTGCTTCTTTATTGTCCCTGCCCGCAGAATTCTTTTCCCGAATCAGCAAAGAAACTTGTCACATCAAAGGCAATGAAATCATCCATGAACTTTCTGTTCAATTGTGTCACCAAAATTACTCCGCTTGTTCGCCTTGTCATTTATGCCGCAACAAATGACTGCAAGTTTGCTGCCGGCTACGATGTCAGCGCTGTGACCGATCCGGTACAGTATGACAGCTTCGGCGCAGGCTTATGCGAAATGATGTATAATGTTAAAGAAACCGACATGGCAAACACGGATAAAATTACCTGCCCGGTGCTTCTTTGTCAGGCTGAAAAAGACATCATTCTCACAGACAAAATCAAATCACAGGTCAACAACGCTTTCCCGAATGCCGAAACCTATCTTGTCAAAAACGGCGGACATCAGTGCATTGAAAACCATGCGGCTGAATTGTCAGAAGTGACAACAGAATTTTTGGCAGGCATTTAAGTTAACAACTCATTTTCATCAATTTTTTCAATTATTTTTTTAACCTCTCAAACAGCATTGGCATCAATTTGTTTGAGAGGTTTTGATTTGTTAAATTTACGGTATACTGCAAAAAATAAATGATAATATAATTTAGATTTTTTATAAATCTATTGTTCTCAAGGCTTTTCCTCACTTTTCAGGCAATAAACAAAGACCTTATAGGCTATTCCCCCCAAGGCCTTTGTTAATATGGTTTTTACATTTATAATGATATTCGACTCAACGCGTAAATATATGGGTTTTTATTCCCACTCGATTAGATTTTGCCGTTATAAATTCCGTTCAGAATATTAATCGGCTTTATAATTTGATTTTACAAATATAAAGCACTGATTCCGCTTATTATTTGAAAGCAGTATCAATTTCAGTATCAATTTTTTAGTATCAATTTTTTCCGGCTGACATGAAACAGCAGTTTCGCTCGGCCGTTTTTTCATGTAATGCACTACTCTATTTTGCAATCAATTTATAACGTTTGAGAACAAAATCAACGATAACCTGTGACCGAACTTTCATGTTAAGTTTATTCAACACGTCCCTGATGATATCTTCGGTAACAACCGGAAACAGCTCCCGGAACTCCGGATGATTATCAAGCAACTCATTGAAAAGCGTAATCAGCAGATCATTTTTTGTCGGCATTTTCGGGTACCCACGGGAAATCAACGCCATGTTGTTGTCAAAATTCGGGGCAAAGCCCGTCAATTCGCCGGTAAGAGGATCACGCAAAACACCGTAATTGCTCGTGTGACGATCCGGATTTGCAAGAATCGTATCCAAAAAGATCATACGAACATAATCCGGAACAGCGGCAGGACAAAGCTTCCGGAGCATCTGAACATTGGCTTCATAGTCCTCATCGTCGCCCATATAAGAGGACGCCGGCTCAAAGTTGACACTTGCACCGTTTGTGAAGTCACGAGACATAATACAGCCGTTACCACGCTGATAGTCTGCCATTCGGAAGCCCAGGACTTTTCCCAATTCGCAGGCGAACAACTCAGAAAACATTTCGTTATGATTTGCTCTTTTGTAAAGCCACCATTTTCCGTCCTTCAATTTCCAGCACTTTTCAAAAGAGCCGATATTGGTAAGTTCCGGTGTACGGGAACGCTTGCTGTTGGCAGCCTTGTTAAAGCTGTCATAAGTACCACGAAGGGCAAGGTTAGAAAAATAGTCGTCATTGAAGCGGATATCTTCATAATGTAACGGGGAGCCAATCGGACGCACCCAATAAGTATCAGTGATGGTGGCGGCGTTCACATGAATGACAGTTGAAATATCATCTTTTTCGGTCAATCGCAACGCTTTCTTTAAAAGCCTGCTGTTTGCCCTATGACTGTCAATCGCACGGCTTTCCAGCCACATTTCAGCGTTACGGATTCTTTTCAGAAACAGCGGAAGCAGGTCGTCTCTGACAACAGAAAGCTCACCGTTCTGCCATAAAGCCACAACGGTGTTGATGCTGAGAATTTCAAAATCTCCGATTGCCATCGTACTGCCTCCTTTTCTTGTTTCTTTCTTGAACTTACCTTTGGTTCAAAATCAATTTGCTTTCTTTTCAGCTGTAATTCTGTCTATGTCATGAAACGCATTGTCTAAAGCTTCGATATGATACATTTCATACATATTATAGATTTGTTGGGTTACTCCTAAAGCTTCCCATTCTTCCATAATACGATCTGCTGTCGTTCCTCTGTGTTTGGCGTACTGTTCGATGAGAAAAATAAAGAAATCCATTTCTTTGCTCATATCAATCCCTCCTGATATAAAGGGAATTGCGGGGATCACCGGTGATTTGCTCGCTTTCCCACATATCGAAAATTCCATTCGGCGAAAAATCCCACATTTCAAGATTTTCATCAGATAACATTCGATACGTTTCCGAGGCAAGGAATTTTTTTAATGCTTCCATTGGCTCGAAACCGTATTTGTTACACATTTTCATGACGATCTGTGAGTCATAATAGCTTAAAACAAACGGCATAAGCGTGTTCATTTCGAAATCACCTCGCAAACGGTTAAGCATGGTTTCATTTTATTATAACTCATAATCTTGTAAAATGTCAATTGCACAAGTTCTTTGAAAATTATATTCATTGTAGGTTTGTCAATGATGTGTTACAAAATTAGAAAACTTCACCGGAGATGATAA
>JBJFHW010000027.1:0-6073 GCA_051893965.1 Acutalibacteraceae bacterium | reverse complement strand
GGCAAACCCGTATGACAGTCGCCTGATTTTCGCGGTGGTGATGACGGATGATGTCGATTTTTCCGAAAGACTCCGGAGCGCAAGACTGAAATTTGATGAGTTTAACAGAAATATTTATTTATCCGCAATTGACGGCATCAGGCTTCGCAAGGGGATATCCAAAGAAGACGCACTCGAATACTATACCTTGCTTCAGGATATTCATAACGGTTATCTGATCGGCGGAAAAACCGCACAAAGCAGCTTTGATTCTGTCTTTTTCAATCACGAAAAGAGCCTTGAAAAAACCCTTGATTTTATCCTATACGGAATTGCCGAGAAAGAGAGCGAAGAATGAAAAAGATCTATGTTGTTTCCAAAACCCATCTTGATTTGGGCTTTACCGATTATGCGGAAAATATCCGCCGCAAGTATATTGACGAATATATCCCGTCCGCCGTGGCGCTTGCCGAAAAAGTGAACACTAAAGACTGCAAGCGCTTTATCTGGACAACGGGCTCCTGGATTATCAAAGAGGCGTTAAACGGTTCGGACAGGACGAAAAAGGAAAAGCTTATCAAAGCGCTGAAGGACGGAAACATTGTTCCGCACGCACTGCCGTTTACCACCCATTCGGAGCTTTTCGATGAGGACACCTTTGATTTCGGGCTTTCCATTGTTGACGCTATTGACGAAATCCGGGGCAGAAAAACCGCCTCGGCAAAAATGACCGATGTTCCCGGGCACACAAAGGCGATTGTTCCGCTTCTTCAAAAGCACGGCATCAAGCTTCTTCACATCGGCGTCAACGGCGCGTCCGCCGTACCCGAAGTTCCGGAATGCTTTTTGTGGAAATGCGGCGAAAGCGAAATTGTTGTGGTTTATTCCGGCGATTACGGCGGCGCATTCCAATGCGATTACATCGACGAAATTCTTTATTTTGACCACACGCTCGACAACAGAGGCGCTCCGTCTGCCAAAAAAGTTACCGACAAACTTGAAAAGATAAAGAATGAATTCCCCGGCTATGAAGTCTGCGCAGGCACACTCGATGATTATGCCGAAAAAATCTGGGCTGTCAGAGACAAACTGCCTGTGATTGAAGATGAAATCGGTGACACATGGATTCACGGAAGTGCGTCCGACCCCTATAAATCGGCAGCGTTAAGACAGCTGATGCGCTTAAAAAAGCAGTGGCTTAAAGACGGCTCTCTGCTTCGAATGAGTGATGAATACAAAGGCTTTTCAGACGCTCTTTTATGTATCGGCGAACACACCTGCGGCATGGATTCAAAAACGCATTTTGCCGACTATGAAAACTATTTGAAAGCTGATTTCCAAAAGGCAAGAAAAAATGACAAAATAAAAATCAGGCACCCGCTTGAAGATTTTCCGCAGGGCTTGATTTTCAAAATGGCGCCGTTCGGATATGCGCACGCATACAGCGTTATCGAAAAAAGCTGGCAGGAGCAAAGAGCGTATATCGAAAAGGCTTTAAACTGTCTTTCGCACGAGCATAAAACACAGGCAAAATCGGTTCTTGAAAGGCTTCGTCCCGAAAAGCCCTGCGAAAGTTCGGCTTATAAAAAGTATAACGGTCCGGTAAAACTGTCTGACTTTGAATTTGAACTGAACGAATTCGGCGGCATCGGAAAACTCACCTATCAGAGCGGCGAAATCATACAAAAAAATAACCGTCCGTTTCTTGAATACCGCTCATACACAAGCAAAGACTATGATTTTTGGTTTACGCATTACGCAAGAAACATGGATAAAAACGGCGTCTGGGCATACCCCGATTTCGGAAGACCGCTTTTAAAACGAGTTGACGGAAAATATCCGACCGGACGGTTTGATTACAAAAAGACCGACGCCTTTATTTCACAAGAAGAAACGCAAGTCAGAATAATCGTAAACCTCAGATGCGACAAAATTCTTTGCCGGGAAGCGGGCGCACCAAGAGAAATTCAGGTTACATATACATTAAGCGATAATGGCCTTGCTTTTGATTTGTCATGGTTCGGCAAAGACGCCTGCCGCACACCCGAAGCGATTTTTCTTCATCTTTATCCGGACGCAGACGATTTCAAGTTAATCAAACTCGGCTGTGAAATTGATGATAAGACCACCGTTTCCATGGGCGGAAGAAATTTGCACGCAGTGGAAAAATGCGTTATGAAAAACAAAGCAGGCAATTTTGAATTTTGCAATCTTCTTTCCCCTCTTATTTCCATCGGTCAGGGCAAAATTCTTGAATATGACAACAAAATCGAAAGCATGGAAAAAGACGGAATATCTTATGTGCTTTATGATAATGTCTGGGGAACGAATTTTCCTCTCTGGTATGAGGACAACGCACGGTTTGAATTTTACATAAGGAGAAAAAGTTAATATCATGAAACTGATTTACAGGAAACCTCTTATCTTTCCGCTCTGGGCAATTTTCAAAAACAAAGACGCAGGCAAAAAATTTTATGACATGACCGAAGACGGCGTCAGCTTTTCCTGTGACAACAGCTTGCTCCCTCATTTTAATCATGTTGAAATGACCGGATTTCAAGCTTCGTCAATTATCAGCTATAAAATCGGCAAAAACAAACAGCTGAAACTTCATATCTTCTGCGTTTATCCGCAAATCAGAGTGATACCGAACGAAACGCGCGGCGGTCTTACCTATAAATTCAATAATGTTGAAGTGAATGTAAACAATGAAGCCAAAACTTGCGAAAAAATCTTTTTCAACGGAATTCTGACGGTTTATGAGCAGGCCGGAAGCGTTGAAATCATTCACCGGTTCTGCACTGCAAGAGATAAAAAAGCACTGATTGAAAAAATCGAAATCATTAATACTTCCGATAAAACACAATTTGTGACAGTGAAAAACAAAAAGCCCGAGCACCGCATCAACAAGATATATCTTGTTGAAAACAGCAATCAAACGCTTTATACAAGTGTTTATCTTGACGGTGTTTCAATGCCCGATAAACAATTAAACATTAAACTTGCAAAAGGGAAAAGGAAAATTCTGACAGCCGTTTACGGCATTGACAGACTTTCGCAGATTCAGGCGCAGGAACAGATTGAAAAAAGAGAAGATTTTATTTCTCAGCTTGATTCCAGATTGAAAATCACAACGCCCGACGCGCAAATAAATCAAATGCTTCACTTTTGCAAAATAAGAGCAAGCGAAAGCATTTTCGAAACAAAAAACGGCTTGATGCACGCGCCCGGTGGCGGTAATTTTTACGGCGCGTTATGGACAAATGACCAATGTGAATACGCAAATCCGCTTTTCGCTTATATGGGATATGAACCGGGTATTGCGCAAAGCATTAACTGTTATCGCCTTTATTCCGACTTTGCCGCAAGTGACAAAGCGATTCCCACAAGCATTATCGCCTGCGGAGACAGAATCTGGAACGGTGCAGGCGACAGAGGCGACAGCTCCATGTATTTATACGGTCTGAGCCGTTTCCTGTTAAGCCGCGGCGATGAGCAGCTTGCACAAAGCTTTGTTGAGCCGATTGTTAAAGCAAGCGAGTATGTAATCAGCAACATAACCGAAGACGGGATTGTTAAAAGCGACAGTGATGAACTTGAAAACCGATTTGAAAGCGGAAGCGCCAATTTGTCAACCTCTGTCATAACTTATGATGCGTTCATCTCTTTATCTTATCTTTTTAAAAGCCTGAACAATGAACAGAAAGCAAAAAAATATCTGTTTTTTGCCGAAAAAATCAAAGACGGAATTGAAAACTATTTCGGCGCACAGGTTGAGGGCTTTCATACTTACCGATACTGCAAAGAGGAAAGCAGACTGCGTTCCTGGATTTGTCTGCCGCTTACAGTCGGAATTGACGAAAGAAAGACCGGGACTGTAAACGCACTTCTTTCCGATAAGTTAAATAAAAACTCGGCATTGCTGACAAGAAGCGGCGAAAAAACATATTGGGACCGTTCGGCACTTTATGCAATGAGAGGATTGTTTTATTGCGGCGAAGCTCAGCGAGCATATAAGATGCTGACTCAATACACAGCCGAAAGACTTTTGGGCTGCCACCCACCCTATCCGGTTGAAGCGTTTCCCGAGGGCAATTCAGCCCAGCTTTCCGCCGAAAGCGCACTTTATCTGAGAATATTTACCGAAGGGATTCTCGGCTATCGTCCGACAGGTTTTTCTTCTTTTGAAATCAAACCGAATCTTCCCGATAAATGGGATCATATTGATTTTGAAAATATTGAACTTTTAGGAAAACCATTGAACATTTCGGTCAAAAACGGTAAGCACTATACTGTTATTATAAACGGTGAAAAAATTGAGATTGTCAAAGGCGAAAAATATGTTTATAAAACAGATGATATAAAAAATTGATAGGAGATGTTATTATTGAAGTACAAAATCAAAAGGAATTTACACACCGATTTTTCGGTTTTTGAGGAAAACAAACTGCCTGCAAGAAGCTATTTTATCCCGTTTTCAAGCGAAACGGCACTTGAAAATTCGGACTATAAAAACGAACGCTATGTGTCCGACAGAGCCATTATGCTCAGCGGCGAGTGGGATTTTGCCTATTATAAAAATCTCAGCGGCGTTCCCGAACCGTTTGACAGCGAAAAAACAAGCTTTGATAAAATTACAACTCCGTCAACATGGCAGAGAACCGGATATGACCAGATTGCTTATATCAACACCCGCTATCCGTTCCCGAAAAAGCCGCCGCACATTCCCGAAGATGTGGCAACGGGAATTTACAGAAAAACCGTAAACCTGAAAAAGTCGGCACGGCAGCTGATCACTTTTCTCGGCGTTGCCGGCGCTCTGGCTCTTTATATAAACGGCGAATATGTCGGCTATTCCGAAGGTTCGCACAATGCGGCTGAATTTGATATTACCGCCTTTACCTGCGACGGTGAAAACGAAATTCTGGCAGTGGTTTATAAATGGAGCAACGGAACTTACCTTGAATGTCAGGATATGTTCCGTGAAAACGGAATTTTCCGCGATGCTTATATCACCTTGCAGGGCGAAAGCGCCATCAATGATTTTCTTTTCAGGCCCAAGAAAAATGCTGACGGCACCTATGATTTAACAATAGAACTTTACGGAAATTTCAAAGAGAAATCCTTTGCTGTGATTTCTTCGGATAATCTTTTCAATGTGACGCTTAACGGGAACGAAAAGACGGAAATAAAATCTCTTCGTGTCAATGAATGGAGCGCGGAAACGCCGAATGTTTATGAAGTAAAAATTTTGCTCAAAGAAAACGGTAAAGTCACCGAAGCAATCCGTACATACATCGGATTTAAGGATATTGAAATTCGCGGCGAGGTCTTTTTCTTTAACGACAAGCCGATTAAGCTTCTCGGCGTCAATCATCATGATACCCACATGACAAAAGGGTACGCAATGAGCCTTGACGATCTGGAAACGGATATTAAGCTTATGAAAGCGTATAACTGCAATGCGGTCAGAACTTCTCATTATCCGCCCGACCCCGTCTTTCTGACAATGTGCGATATTTACGGTCTTTATACCGTTGACGAAGCGGATATTGAAACGCACGGTTTTTATGCCGTTCCGCACAGTACCTATAATCCCAACCGTCTGAGCAACGACATCAAATGGGCTTCTCACTATCTTGACCGAGTCAAAAGAATGTATGAACGAGACAAAAATCATCCGTGCATCACCATGTGGAGCCTCGGAAACGAATCGGGCGGTTATAAATGCCAGGACGTCTGCTATGATTTTCTCAAAAGCGCAAATCCCGAAATTCCCGTTCATTATGAGGGCGCCAACCGCAGCAAGCGCTGGGCATATGATGTGGTTTCAAGAATGTACGGCACTCAGGATCTGATGAGAAAAATCCTTGCCGGTACCGCCGGAAGCAAATATAAAGGCAAGCCTTTTTTCCAGTGCGAATATGCGCACGCAATGGGCAACGGACCGGGCGGACTTGAAGAATATATGCAGCTGTTTTATTCATCGGATCAGTTCATGGGCGGCTGTATCTGGGAATGGGCAGACCACAGCGTTTATGACGAAAACGCAAAATATAAATGGACCTACGGCGGCGACCACAACGAGCCGATT
>JBJFHW010000026.1:0-6085 GCA_051893965.1 Acutalibacteraceae bacterium | reverse complement strand
AATTGCGGTTTTAACCGCTGTTGATCAGATTATCAAGCATTTCGTCTGCCTTTATTTAAAGCCGGTTGGTACGAAAATGCTGATTAACGGTGTTTTACAGCTTGATTATGTTGAAAACACCGGTGCGATGATGGGTTTTTTAAAAGACAAAACAACTTTAATGGCGGTTGCCGCTTCCATTGTTTTAATTGTTCTTTTTGCCCTGATTGCAACCAAAAAAATCAAATTCGGCTTTGTTTATTGCTGCATTGTAATGATTGTTGCAGGTGGTCTCGGAAATATCATTGACAGAATTTTCAGAGGCTTTGTTGTTGATTATATTGAAGTGTTGTTTGTTGATTTTTACGTTTTCAACTTTGCCGATTGTCTGATAACGGTCGGTGCCTTTCTGATTATCGGCTATGAAATTGTTGATGCTGTCAGAGCATCCAAGCAAAAGAAGGTTCAAGAAAATGCCTGACGCATATATATATATGATTGATGAAACGCTTGCAGGGGAAAGAATTGACAAAATCTTGTGCAAGCTCAACAGCGATTTCACGCGTTCGGCAATTCAGCATCTGATTGAAAAGGGCGCTGTCAACGTATCGGGGAAAATCGTCAGCAAAAACTATAAAGTCAGACAAGGCGACCGTATTCGCGTTGTTTTTCCCGAAAACACTGAGCTTGAAATTGAAGCGGAAAATATCGAGCTTGATATTCGCTATGAGGATAACGATTTGCTTGTTGTCAACAAACCCAAGGGCATGGTCGTTCACCCTGCCGCGGGAAATTACAGCGGCACGCTGGTCAATGCACTTTTATATCACTGTAAAGACAGTCTATCCGGAATCAACGGCGTCATCAGGCCGGGAATTGTTCACCGAATTGATAAAGACACAAGCGGTTTGCTGATTGTTGCAAAAAATGATTTTGCACATCTTGATTTATCTGCACAAATAAAAGCCCATACTTTTACAAGGGAATATCAAACCGTTGTTTACGGCGGCTTCAAAACCGAAAACGGAACAGTTGATGCACCGATCGGCAGACACCCTGTTGACCGAAAGAAAATGACGGTTACTCAAAAGAATTCCAAAAACGCCGTAACACATTACAGTGTTGTGAAAAGATACCGCGATTTTACGCATCTTGCCGTCAGACTTGAAACGGGAAGAACCCATCAGATCCGCGTCCATATGGCTTATATCGGGCATCCGGTCGCAGGCGATGCCGTTTACGGTCCGAAAAAATGTATCACATCGCTCGGCGGACAGTGCCTTCATGCCGGACTGATCGGGTTTAAGCACCCGAGAACCGGTGAATATATTGAAATACAAAGCGAACTGCCGGAGTATTTCAACGTTTTTTTAAGGAGTCTAAAACTAAATGATTAAAGAAAAGAAAAGCTTATCCGACTGGCTCATCGCTTCCGACATTGACGGAACGCTGAACAATAAATTACGCAGACTTCCCAAGAGAAATTTTGATGCCATTCAAAAATTCGTTTATGAATACGGCGGAAATTTCATTCTTGCTTCGGGGCGTTCTTATGAATCCATGAGAAAGCACTTTGAAAAGCTCAAGCTGAATTCCGGCTATTGTGTTTTTATCAACGGCGCCGGTGTTTATGATTATAAAAACGAAAAGGTTATGTGGATTTGTCCGATTGAAGAAAATATCGAACAGCTCATCAGACAAGCCGCTTCTAAATTTAAATCCGCAAAGCTTCAGATTGACACGGCGAATGAGGTATATCTTGTAAAGCCCAACATTCCCGCTTTGATTCTTGCCGCTTCCAGTAAGCTGAAAAAAAAGTTCTTCTCATCTGCCGAAGAACTGCCGAAAGGGGAGTGGTGCAAAGCAATATTTATCGGTACTCCGTGGACGGTGAAAAAGGTTGAAAAGTTTTTTCATGATGCTCTCGGAGAAGGTGCAGAAAATTTAATGAGGTCGTCAATTTGCAGTTTTGAAATTGTAAGCGAAAAAACAAACAAGGGCGTTGCCGTTTTAAAAGCGGCGGAGCTTATCGGTGTTGACGCTTCCAAAACTGCCGCAATCGGAGATTATTTCAACGATTATCAGATGCTCAAAAAGGTTGCTGTTCCCGCTTGCTGCGGACAGGCGCCAAAGGAAATGAAAGAAATTGCAAAGCTTGTAACCTGCCATTGCAACAAAGGTGCGGTTGCCGACCTTATTGAATATATTATTTCACATTACGCAAATTAATTTAAGGAGGAAATTATGGACACTTCCAAGAAAAACGAACTGAAAAAAATTGCCTGCAAGGTAAGAATGGGCGTTATTGAGGGAACGCACAACGCAAAATCCGGTCACCCGGGCGGTTCTCTTTCCATTGCAGAGCTTATCACTTATCTTTATTTTGAAGAAATGAATGTTGACCCGAGCAATCCGCAGTGGGAGGACAGAGACAGATTTGTTCTTTCAAAAGGCCATACGGCTCCCGCGCTTTATGCCGCGCTTGCTTATAAAGGCTTTTTCTCACCGGATCTTATCAAAACGCTCAGAAAACCCGATTCCATGTTGCAGGGTCACCCGAGCATGAGATATACGCCGGGTGTTGATATGAGCACCGGCTCTCTCGGCCAGGGAATTTCGGCGGCTGTCGGAATGGCTCTCGGCGCAAAGCTGAAAAACAAGGATTACAGAGTTTACACCATTCTCGGCGACGGTGAAATTGAAGAAGGTCAGGTCTGGGAAGCTGCCATGTTTGCAGGCAACCACAAGCTCGATAATCTTCTTGCCGTTGTTGACTTTAACAATCTTCAGATTGACGGCAGCCTTGACGAGGTTAATTCACCTTGCCCGATTGACAAAAAATTCGAAGCTTTTGGCTGGAATGTAATCAAAATCAACGGCAATTGCTTCGATCAGATTGATGATGCATTCAAACAGGCGAAAGAATGTAAAGGTAAACCCACCTGCATCATTGCCGAAACAATCAAAGGTAAGGGCGTTTCATTCATGGAAAATCAGTGCGACTGGCACGGTTCAGCTCCCAATGCAGAACAATATGAAACAGCAATGACCGAACTTAAAAAAGCACTTGCTGAAATGGAGGCGTAATTATGGCAGAAGTAATCAAATGTGCAACCAGAGATGCATACGGCAGAGCACTTGCCGAGCTTGGCGAAAGAGATGACATACTTGTTCTTGACGCCGACCTTTCCAAAGCAACCAAAACCGGCATTTTCAAAAAAGCCCATCCCGATAAGTTCATTGACTGCGGAATTGCCGAATCAAATATGATGGGTATTGCCGCAGGTCTTGCCACAACCGGCTATACTGTTTTTGCAAGCTCTTTTGCCATGTTTGCGGCAGGCAGAGCCTATGAACAGGTCAGAAACTCCATTGCCTATCCGAAGCTTAATGTAAAAATCGGCGCAACACACGCAGGCATTTCCGTCGGTGAAGATGGTGCAAGCCATCAGTGCTGTGAAGATATTGCTCTGATGCGTGTTATTCCGAACATGGTAATTATCAATCCGGCAGACGATGTGGAAGCGCGTCAGGCTGTTTTTGCCGCCGCCGAACATGACGGTCCGGTTTATATGCGTTTCGGCAGACTTGCTGTGCCCCGTGTGAACAGTGAGGACTATAAATTTGAACTCGGCAAAGGCGTAACACTCAAAGAGGGAACCGATGTAACCGTTATTGCAACAGGTCTTATGGTGAACGAAGCTTTGATTGCCGCCGAAAACCTTGAAAAAGAAGGAATCAGCGTTCGTGTTGTTAACATTCATACAATCAAGCCGATTGATGAAGAAATCATCATCAAAGCCGCAAAAGAAACAGGCGTCATTGTCACTGCCGAAGAGCACAGCGTTATCGGCGGACTCGGTTCAGCCGTTTCGGAAGTTGTTTGCGAAAAATATCCTGTACCGGTTGTAAAACTCGGTGTCAACGATACTTTCGGCAAATCCGGCCCTGCTGTTGAGCTTTTGAAGATTTTCGGTCTTGATGCGGATAACATCATGAAAAAGGTCAAAGAGGCATTAACCCTCAAAAAATAAGCAAAATTTTATTATTCCTGAGCCGTCCTCAAAGACGGCTCACCTTTTTTGTCATAATCTTTTTTCCTACGGCATAAATTGTAACAAAGTCAAAATGGATAAGCACGGAGGAATGTTTATGACTGAAAAAAGTATTTATTCTTCAATCGCAACAAGAACGCAGGGCGATATATACATAGGGGTTGTCGGACCGGTCAGAACAGGAAAATCAACTTTTATAAAAAGATTTATGGACGTTCTTGTGCTGCCCAACATGACGGCGGATTCGCGCAAGGACAGAGCCGTCGATGAACTGCCGCAGTCATCATCGGGAAGAACGATTATGACAACTGAGCCGAAGTTTGTTCCCGAAAACGCTGTTGAAGTGGCAATTGACGGGGCGGCAAAGTGTAAAGTAAGGCTGATTGACTGCGTCGGATATATTGTTCCGAGTTCGCTCGGTTATATCGAAAACGATAATCCGAGAATGGTGAAAACGCCGTGGTTTGAAAAGGAAATACCGTTCAACATGGCGGCGGAAATCGGCACGCAAAAGGTCATTACCGAACATTCAACAATCGGTCTTGTTGTCACAACAGACGGCTCCATCGGCGAAATTCCCCGTGAAGAATATGCCGAAGCAGAAGAAAGAGTGATTAAAGAGCTCAAAGAAATCAACAAGCCTTTTGTTGTACTCTTAAACTGCAGAAATCCCGAAAATCCCGAAACCAAAACCATGGCGAAGACGCTCAGCGAAAAATATGAAGTCGGTGTAATTCCCGTCAACTGTATGTCGCTTGAAGAAAAGGAAATTCTAAGCATTTTAAGCCTTTTGCTTTATGAATTCCCAATCAGAGAAATGAAAATATGCTTTGACAACTGGATAACAAGCCTAGGGAAAGAGCACTGGCTCAGAAGCGAAATCTATTCTGCCGTTTCCGATGCGGCAAAGGATTTGAAGCGTGTTAAAGATGCGTCGGGCTTTATAGGCAGTCTCAAAAATGCGCCGGATATCATCGGCGGCAAAATCGAAAGCGTTGATTTGTCCGACGGGAGCATCAAAATTTCGCTTCACATTAAGCCGGAACTGTTCTTTAAGGTTCTGACGGAAAAAAGCGGTGTTGAAATTAAAGATAACAAGGAACTGTTTACAACCTTAATCAACCTTTCAAAAATGCAAAAAGATTTTGAACGCTTCAGAGAAGCACTTGATGAGGTTGAAAAAACAGGCTACGGAATCGTTATGCCCACAATGGAAGAACTCAGCCTTGAAGAGCCGGAAATCATGAAGCAGGGCGGCAGATACGGTGTTCGTCTGAAAGCTTCGGCGCCTTCAATTCACATGATGAAAGCCAACATCACAACCGAGATTGCTCCGATTGTCGGAACAGAATCGCAGTCGGAGGAGCTGATTATGTATCTGCTCAAAGGCTTTGAAGAAAATCCGTCTGAAATCTGGAAATCAAACATTTTCGGAAAATCGCTTGAAAGCCTTGTCAATGAAGGACTTCACAACAAGCTTTATAAAATGCCGACAGATGCAAGAATGAAGCTTCAGGAAACGCTTGAAAGGGTAATTAATGAAGGGTGCAGCGGACTTATCTGCATTATTCTGTAATAAAAACAACATGTCGGAGGCACACTTCGACATGTTGAATTTTTTTGCCGGATATGATATTATATAAAAACAAACAGCGTACGCTGGAAAGAAAAGGAGACAAATATGGGAAAAAGAATTATTGTTGCAGGCGGCGGACACGGCGGAATTGCTGCAGCTGCCATGCTTGCAAAAAACGGTTTTGATGTAACCGTTTATGAAAAGAACAAAAGAGAAAATATGGGCTATGACTGGACGGATATTTTTGACAAAAAGGGCTTTACTGCCTGCGGTATGGAGATTCCGCCGAAAGAAATGTATAACCTGAAACAGGATATGACGTTTTTCGGCCCGTCAATGGAAACCGCACTCAGGCAAAACACACCCGAAGATCAGCTTGAAATTCAGATGGAGCGCAAGGATATTTACCGCTACATCATCGGCTATGCGGAAAAATACGGCGTGAAATGGCTTCCGTCGGATTTCAAGAAGAAAA
>JBJFHW010000025.1:0-6160 GCA_051893965.1 Acutalibacteraceae bacterium | reverse complement strand
AAGGGCGAAAGATATATTGAACAGCAGATTCGCTCCGTTCTGGCACAGCTCGGTCATAACGACGAAATCATCGTTTCCGATGACAAACCCGGCGGACCGACGGAGACAATTGTCAGACGCATTATGGCACAGGACGAAAGAGTGATTTATGTTGAAGGCAAAGGCAGAGGCATTGTTGCAAACTTCACAAATGCAATCCGTCATTGCAGCGGCGACAAAATTTTTCTTTGCGACCAGGACGACGTCTGGCTTCCGGAAAAAGTCAAACGCTGCATGGAAGCTTTTAACAACGGCGCAACGCTGGTTTTGCATAACGCTTATGTCACGGACGAAAACTTAAACATCACAGACTATTCCTTTTTTGAGCAAAGAAGGAGCAAAAAAGGCGTCATCAGAAATCTTGTCAAAAACTCCTATATGGGCTGCTGCATGGCATTTGACAGAAGCCTTATCAAAAAAATCATGCCCATTCCCCGCTATGTGCCGATGCACGACCAATGGATCGGTCTGATCGGCGAAATATACGGCAAAGTGGAATTGATTGACACACCCCTGATTTATTACAGGGTGCATGGTGATAACGTGACGGCGGGAAAAGAGGAAACAAGCTTTTCCCAGAAGCTTCGCTGGAGAAAATATATCACAAAGAAACTCATCGGCAGAGTGTTTTTCAAAAAGTGACGAAAGGATTGGTCATATATAATGAAAAAATGCAAGGTTTCAGGCTGTATTGTTACCTATAATAATAAAGATAAAATCGCCCGGACAATTGAAAGTGTTCTTGAAAGCACAAAGGGCGTTGATTTTGAGCTTTTTGTGGTTGATAATAATTCCACCGACGGCACAGCGCAGTATATAAAAGAAAACTTTCCGTGTGTAACCGTTATTGAAAGCCAAACAAACAGCGGCTTCGGCGCCGGTCATAACAAGGTTCTGCCCTTTCTTGATTCAGAATATCATGTTGTGATTAATCCCGACATTATTTTAAAAGACGATGTCATCACCGAACTTGCTTCTTATGCAGACAAGCACAGCGACATCGGTTTGATTTCGCCGCAGATTCGCTTTGAGGACGGAAGAATTCAGCAGCTCGGAAAGCGAAATCCCACCATCCGCTATCTCGGCTGTCATTGGTTCCACAAGGGTGATGAACCGTCCAAAACAATGACCGAATACTGCATGCTCGATATGCCGCAGGACGAGCCGTTTGAAATTACAAACGCAACGGGCTGTTTCATGTTTTTCAGAACATCGGTGTTCAAGGAACTCGGCGGCTTTGACGAACGGTTTTTTATGTATCTTGAAGACTGCGACATTGCAAGGCGTGTTGCTCAGAAATATAAAGCTGTGCACTACCCTATGGCAAGTGTTTATCATCTTTGGGAAAGAGGCAGCAAAACAAACAAAAAGCTTTTGAAGATTCACATTGAATCCATTTTGAAATATTTTCTTAAATGGGGATTCAGATGATTTTAATTGATCGTGTTTATTACAAAACAAATTGAGAATTCAGAAAGGAAGCGAAGCAAATAATTTTTGCTTTTCACAGCCAAGTTTATGCCTAAAATTTCAGTTATCATACCCGCTTATAACAGCGAAAAATTCATTGCCGAAACGCTTGACAGCCTGCTTTGCCAGACGCTCAAAGACATTGAAATCGTCATCGTTAACGACGGCTCAACTGACGGCACACAAGAAATCATCGACGGCTATACCGAAAAATATCCGTTTATCAAGTCCTTCACGCAGCAAAACGCAGGCGTTTCCGCCGCAAGAAACAACGGACTGGAAAAAGCAACCGGTGAGTATGTTGTTTTTCTTGATGCAGACGATTATTTTGCCCCCGGCTCACTTGAAGCCTTTTATGAAACCGCAAAGGAAACCGGCGCAGAAATTGTTATCGGTAGGCTGTGCCCATTTAACGAAGAAAGGATCGGAAAATTCAACGCTTTTGCAGACAAGCTTGCACAAATGAAAAGCATTGACACCTTTGATATTACACTGCTTTGGAATTTTCTTGTCAGCAACAAGTGCTATGAGCGCAAAAGACTTGTTGAATCCGGCGTTCGCTTTCCGCCTTTCCGATATTCCGAAGAGGGCGCGTTTTTCATGCGCTATGTTTATACCGGAGCGACTATAAGCGGAACGATGAAAAGCGAAATGTATTACCGCAGGCACAGCGCCGCGCAGGGACTTTCGGTCAGCCAGACCGTCTCAACCGACCTTGCAAATAGCTTTTCTTCTTCGCTTGAGATGATTTATCAGGACGCAAAAAAGGCTGTCTCAGAATCGGATAAGGATTTCGACAAAGAAGAATATTTGCAGGAGGTCATCTATAAAGACGCCTATGTTCTTCTTTCGCAGTTTTACCGCCTGATGTGGCACGGCGATGATGAATGTGTGCGCTATTGTGCAGAAGAATTTCGCCGCCTTTCGGCTCTCATGACGCCCAAGCGCCTTGAAGTGTTCAAACAAACCGACAAGGATCTTCACACGCAGAATCTTTTTTCATCGAAAGAGGAGGTTACGGCAAAGCCCAACATTTCCGTTATTGTCGGAAAATGCAAACACAAAGATATGACCGCATTTTTCCACAGCCTTTATGACCAGACTTCGCCGATGTTTGAGGTTATCGTGCCGAAGTCGCTTATGCAAAGCGGAAGAATTCCGAAAGAATATCTTGAAATGAAAAACCTTGTTGTTCTTGATGATAAAAACTTTATGAAAGCGGCAAAAAAAGCGGCAAAGGGCAAGAAAATCATTTTCAGACGCCCTGCCCTGCTTGATTTGCGCACATTCCGGCTGTTTTATAAAATTCCTCTTCCCGAAAAGCTGAAAGCAAGCTTCTTTGCGCCGCTTACGAAGCTTTTAAACTTTATGCTTGTCAAAAGAATTCTGAAATAAAAGGCAATCAAAATGAAACAGATTATTTATAAAATTTATGCGCTGATTTTTAACCTTTGCTCAAGGTTGTTTCCGGTCAAGGAAAACCGGGTTGTTTTCGTTTCCATGCACAACGAAAATTTCAATGACAGTCTCGGAAGCGTTTTTGAAGAAATGAAAAAGAGCGGAAACTATGAATTCGTTTTTATTACAAGACAGGATCTTGAATTTAAACTGAAAAATGTGTTTCGCGTGTTCAGCTTCTTTTTTATCAAATCAAGAAAGCTTGCAACAGGCAAATATGTGTTTCTCAACGACAACTTTTTGCCGATGTCAAACCTGAATTTTTCAAAAGAGACCGTCATAACCCAGCTTTGGCACGGCGAAGGTGTTTTCAAAAAATTCGGCTTTGCCATTGCTCAGAATGATACCGTTCGCCGAAATGAAATGAAAGCAAACCAAAAGCTCAGCTTCGTTATTTGCACTTCAAAAAATGTTAAACCTTTTTATGCCGAAGCGTTTGGCGTTGACGAAAACAAGGTTCTGCCGCTCGGAAGTCCGAGAACGGATTATTTCTATCATGAAGAAAACGCCGCAAAAGCCAAAAACAGGCTTGAAACGCTTTATCCGAACCTGAAAGGCAAAAAGCTTGTGCTTTATGCGCCGACTTTCCGCGACAACAGCGAATTTGACGGAAAAATTCTTTCCCATTTTGATGCGGACCGTGTCGCACACGATTTAGGCGATGATTACGCGCTTCTTGTCAGGCTTCACCCGCAGGTACATGCGGATTTTGTGCAATCTGAAAGTGCGGTTGATGTGACGGACTTTGACGATGTGCGGCAGCTTGTTCTTGCCTGCGATGTGCTGATTACCGATTATTCTTCCATCTGCATGGATTTCGCTCTTCTCGAAAAGAAAACCGTGTTTTTTGCCTATGACATTGACGAATACGAAAGCATGCGGGATTTTTATTTTGATTATGAAGCCTATGTACCGGGAAAGGTTGTGAAAACCGCAGCGGAAATTGCCGAAGCGGTCAAAGCGCCGTTTGACAAAGAAAAAAATCAGAAATTCAAACGCTTCAACTTCGATTTTGACGACGGAAACAGCGCAAAGCGTGTTGTGAAAGCCGTCACAAATCAATAAATAAAACAGCACAGGAGAGATAAAGGTTCCTGTGCTGTTTGTTGTTTTGTCAAAATCACACCTTAAAAATCGTAAGGCTCTTATACTCTTCTCCCGCTTTAAAAGTGCACTGCGGGAATTCCGGGTGGTTGGGCGTGTCGGGATAATACTGTGTTTCAAGGCAGAAACCGAAGTTTTTGTCAAGTCCTATGCCGTTTTTGCCCGGTTCACCGTCCATGAAATTGCCTGTGTAAAGCTGAACACCCGGCAAATCGCTATACACTTCAAGCTTTCTGCCGCTTTTTTCATCTTTTGCCTTGGCAACAAGACGAAGTGTTCCTGCCTCGCCGTTGACGCAGAAATTATGGTCATAGCCTCTGCACTGCTTGAGCTGAATGTCATCGGTGTCAATATCCCTGCCGATTTTCTTGAATTCTCTGAAGTCAAAAGCCGTTCCCTCAACGCTTCGGATTTCGCCTGTCGGTATGCTTTTGTCGTCGGTTGGTGTAAAGTAATCGCAGTTGAGCATCAGCTCATGATCAAGAATATTGCCGTTTGCGGTTGTTCCGAGATTGAAATAGGCATGGTTTGTCATGTTGATGATTGTGTCTTTGTCGCTGACGGCGTGGTAATGAATTTCAAGCTCGTTGCGGTCGGTCAGAACATAGGTTACCGTTACGTCAACATTGCCCGGAAAGCCCTGCTCACCGTCGGGGCTGTGATAGGAAAACTCAATTGCATTATCGTCAATGATAATCGCTTTCCAAAGCGCACTGCTGTATTCTCCGCCGCCGTGCAGGCAGGTGATACCGTTTTCATTTTTTGTAACATGATATTCCTTGCCGTTTATGCTGAACTTCCCGCCGCAAATGCGGTTTGCATATTGTCCGATGATTTCACCGGTATAGGTTCCGGAATTGATGTGTCCGAGAATGTTGTCAAAACCGCAGATAATATCGCCGAACTGACCGTCTTTATCGGGGCAGCAGAAAGAATTGAGCGTTGCTCCCCTTGTGATGATTCCGGCTGTGACCTTGTTGTTGTTTTCAATGGTATAAAGATAAACCTCTCTGCCGTCGGGCATGGTGTCATAAACTGTTCTTACAATACTCATATTTTCCTCCAAATCTGTTATTATTGATATTTTATCATAACAGCGCAAAATTGTAAACGGTAAACGATGCACTCTTTGAAATTTTAAACACCTGCCATTGTCGGGCACCGCCCTGACTTCTTGTAATTTGCCGCTTTTCATGTTAAAATCATTGCAGGAGATGAGACTATGGAAAATATTCAAAAGCTAAAAAATATCATTGATGAAAGCCAAAACATTTGCGTTTTCACAGGTGCCGGAATCAGCTGTCCTTCGGGCATTCCCGATTTTCGCTCTGCCGACGGACTTTATAACAGGGAAATGGGGTATCAATACAGCCCCGAAGAGATTATTTCTCATTCGTTTTTTGTGTCGCACACACAGATGTTTTATGATTTTTACAAATCGGCTATATTATATCCCGAAGCAAAACCGAACGAAGCGCACAAGTTTTTTGCGTCTCTTGAAGAAAAAGGCAAAAATGTTACCGTTGTGACGCAGAACATTGACGGACTTCACCAGGCGGCAGGCAGCAGCCGCGTTATTGAACTTCACGGAAGCGTTCACCGAAACTACTGCACAAAATGCGGCAAATTTTTTCCGCTTTCCTATATTGCCGAAAGCAACGGCATACCGACCTGTGATGCCGACGGCGCCGTTATCAAGCCCGATGTTGTTCTTTATGAAGAGCCGTTAAATTCGGACGCTGTTTTCGATGCCGTAAACGCCATTGAGCAGGCGGACACCATGTTTGTTGTGGGCACATCGCTCGTTGTCTATCCTGCCGCGTCCTATATCCGATATTTCAAAGGAAAGCATCTGATTCTGATAAACAAATCGGCAACGCAGTATGACCGTATCGCCGAGCTTTCGTTCAATGATGATGTAATCAATGTTGTCAAAGAGATCCAAAGCATAAAAGATTAATTATTGCCAGCCGCTGAAAACTCAGCACGCTCAATGTGCGGCGGTCATCATATGAATAAAAAATCAGCAGCAATCCGCGAAACTGTGGATTGCTGCTTTTGCATAAAAACAGAAATCACATCCAATTGT
>JBJFHW010000024.1:0-6161 GCA_051893965.1 Acutalibacteraceae bacterium | reverse complement strand
GCACCCACACTTTTTTTCCATGCTTTCGGAAAATCCTCACCTTTTTTAATTTCATCATAACACTGTCTTATAAAATAAATTGACGAATATGTTTGGCTATCGGCATATTTTTCAAGTATTCTGTCAAGCGGCAAAACGGAATATTCAAAATCAAGCTTCATTGAGCTGATAAAAAGCAAGGTTTTTTCAAGAAGCTGTCTTCGTTTTTTAAGATGCGAGGAAATCATGATCCCCGTTGCACTCATAACCGCAAAGACCAGCACGGCGCCTGTAAATTTCATCAATCAGTTCTCCGGCATCATAGGTATTTTTGATTTTGCACGGCTGACTGCCGCCCTGAAGCATCACAACGCTGTCAAACGAATAGGTTTCAAGCAGTCTTTCAATCTGCGGTCTTGAAACAAGTTCGTCAAAATCGGAAGCGTGAATCGTTACAATAAACCGCACGCCTGTGTTTACACCGTGCCTTATGGCATATACCTCGTTATCCGTTCCGATTTCGTCACAGACGATGATTTCGGGTGACAGGGTTCTGATCGCCGCCATGATGGCTTTTTCTTTCGGGTATGAATTTAAAATGTCACAGTTAAAGCCGACGCTTCTTCCCGGAATTCCGCTTTCAACCGCCGCAAGCTCTTCTCTTTCGTCAATCATGCAAACCTTAAAGCACCGGCAGCCGTCACCGCTTGAAAGCTTTTTGGCAAGGTCACGCAGAATTGTTGTTTTTCCGCTTGAGGGCGGCCCTGCAATAATCAGACTTTGCGCGCCGGAAGAAAAAAAGCGGCTTACGATTTTTTCACTGCAGCCTTCAGCTTGTCTTGCAATTCTGATGTTGAGCGAAGAAATATCTCTTATGCTGATGATCTCACCTCTGCTGTTGCAGACGGCTGTTCCGGCAACACCTGCGCGGTGTCCGCCTTTCATCGTTACAAAGCCGTTGTTGATGCTCGTTTGGTGGGTATGTATTGAATAGCCGCAAATCCGGTTGAAAGTGTCGTTAAGTTCCTGTGCAGAACAAATATAAGTGTTGCTCTTTATGGTTTTGCTGACCGTGGAGTCTCTGCAAAAAAACAGACTTTCGCCCGAGGCAAAAAGCATCACCGGACGGTTTGCACGAAGTCTGATTTCACAAACGGTTCTTTTGATGCTTTCGTTTGCAGACAAAAGAGCATTTTTTAAATTGACGCTGATCTGAGAAACTGCCTGATCAAAGGCATTTTCGTCTTTTTTATTCATGGCATTCATTCTTCCTTTTCTCATTTTTTCGGATAAGCTTTCCGCCTACATTCAAAGATTATGTCAGCGTGTCCGAACTTAGAACAAAAAATATCTTTCAATTTTGTTAAAGTCCTTGAAGTATTTTTCTAAATATTGTATTATTACTTAGTGTTACAACGCCAAGCCGATCATTGACAGATTTTTTGATCATCTGATCGGTTCGGGCGGTTTTTAAGAATTTTCAAAGCAGAAAGAAGGTTAATGATGAAGAACAAAAAGAAATACAATCTGATTTACAGAAACCGTTTTGTTATCATCTCATTTTTCGTCACTGCGGGAACCATGCTTATTCTTTATATGATTACGCAGATTTTCCCCATCGGCGACAACACCGTTTTAAGAATGGATTTGTATCATCAGTACGGCCCGCTCTTTTCCGAGCTTTATGACAGACTGATGAATCATGACGGCCTGACCTATTCCTGGCAGTCGGGTCTCGGCAGCTGCTTTTTAGGAAACTATTTCAATTATCTTTCAAGCCCGATCGGTGCAATCGTTGTGTTCTTCGGTCATAAGCACGTTCCCGAAGCCATTGCGGCAATGATTCTGATTAAAGCGGCGCTGTCATCGGCAACATTCACTTACTATCTGAAAAAATCACAGCACAGCCACAGCATTATGGGCGTTGCGTTCGGCGTTCTTTATGCTTTTTGCGCTTATATGCTTGCTTATTATTGGAATGTGATGTGGCTTGACGCAATGGTTCTGCTTCCGATTGTTTTGCTCGGCATTGAAAGAATCATTGACAACGGAAACATCTGGATTTATGTCGGTTCCCTTGCTCTTTCGCTTTTTTCAAACTACTACATGTCCTTCATGCTCTGCCTTTTTGCGGTTATCTATTTCTTCTATTATTACATCATGAAATATCCGAGAAAGGCTGTTATCAGCGAACAGTTCCGTGACGAACACCCGAAAGGAATCATCAACAAATTCAAAAACAGCCGGTTTTTCTCAAGTGGGTTCCGTTTTGCGGGCGCTTCCCTGCTTGCCGCCGGTCTGATTGCTTTTGCGCTGATTCCGACTTATAAAATTCTTCAGACCTGTTCTGCAACCTCGGGCAGTCTTCCCGACGACCTGAAATCCTATTTCAATTTCTTTGACTTTTTTGCCAATCATCTTGCCGCTCTTGAAACAACCATCAGAAGCAGCGGTGAGGATGTTCTTCCGAATGTATACTGCGGAATGCTTACTGTGATTCTTGCGCCTTTGTTCTTCTTTACAAAGTCCATTTCAAAAAAAGAAAAGCTGACTACCCTCGGACTTCTTGCCGTATTTTATATTTCTTTCAATTGCAACTATTTAAACTATATCTGGCACGGAATGCATTTTCCGAATGATTTGCCCTACCGCTTTTCATTCATATATTCTTTCATTCTGCTCGTTATGGCATACAAAACCTTTATGCGCCTTAATGAATTTACGTCAAAGCAAATCGGCGTTATCGGCGCGGCTATTCTCGCTTTTGTGTTCATAATCGACAAGGTTGAATCAAAAAATGTTGACAGTGCAACCATTTATGTTACACTCATTTTCACAGTTGTTTATGTAATGATGCTGACGCTGTTTAAGGACAAAAAATATGAAATTGCGTCTGTTGCCGTTTTAATGTGCGTTTGTGTATGCAGTGAGGTTATCATTGCCGATGTCGGAAGCTTTCCGAATAATATCAACAGAGCTTCCTATGTTTCCGATTATGACGATTTCAGAACCGTCAAAGAAAGACTCGACACCATCGAACAGGATAATTTTTACCGCATGGAGCTTACGGATCTGAGAACAAGAATGGATCCGTGCTGGTTTGGATATAACGGTGTTTCCATCTTCTCTTCCATGGCATATGAAAAGGTTGCAAAGCTTGAAAACAGGCTCGGTATGATGAGCAATGACATCAACAGCTACACCTATAATCCTCAGACGCCCGTTTATAACATGATGCATTCGCTCAAATATATCGTCAATAACGAAACGCCGAATGTCCTGAGCGAAAAATATTATAAAGAGATCACTTCCGAAAGCAAATATACGGCATATGAAAACAAATATTATCTTCCGATTGCTTTCGGCGTGAACAGCGACATCAAAAACTGGGACTATAAAGACAGTATAAGTGCCAAAGATGTAAATCCCTTTGAAGTTCAGGGTGATTTCTTCAACAAGGCAACAGGCGTCGGAGACCCGTTTGAAAAAGTTTCGGTTTCATATATTAACTATAACAATATCAACGCTTTCCCCGAGATTACAGAAAACGGAATTTACAGTTACACAAAAACAACCGCCGACAGTGACGGCAGCGCAACATTCTTTATCACAACGCAAAAGAAAGGCAATGTCTATATCTATTATAATGTTGACAATGCCAGCGAAAAAGATATAACCGTTAATTCTTCGCTCGGAACCATTTCGCACAGCGCTTCACAGGACTGTATTCTCGATCTCGGAAGGTACGATGCCGACGAAACAATTTCGGTGAACATTCCGTTTGAAGGCAACAGCGGAACGCTGAGATTTTATGTTTACACAATCAATGACAGTATTCTCAACGAAGGATATGAAAAACTTTCGGAAAATGCATTTCAGGTTGAAAAATTTGAAAACACGCTGATTGAAGGTTCTTTCTCAACCAAAGAGGACTGTGTTCTTTATACTTCAATCCCCTATGACGCCGGCTGGTATGTTTATGTTGACGGTGAAAGAGTGGATAATGACAGCCTTGTTGCGGTCGGAGACGCTTTGCTCGGAATCAGCATTGAAAAAGGCAACCATGAAATTAAACTTGAATATCACGTTCAGGGACTTTCAACGGGTCTTAAAATTTCTGCAGCATCTCTTTTGATTTTGATTGCAATCATCATTATTTCTCTTCTTCGAAAGAAGAAGGGTCCGGGCAAAAAGCGACCGGTTTATGCTTCCCCGAACAAATATTACAGTGAAGACATTTTAATCAAGCCGGTTGTAAAACCGCAAATCAGACAAACGGCTCCAAGCCCGCAGACGGTTGTTGTCAAACGTGATAATCCGAAACACATTGTCAGACGAGAACTGATTACTCCTCCGGCAAAAACAAACAATGTTCACCGTGAGGTCATTTCTGCTGCCAAAAAGGAAGACAACAAACCGCAGACCATATGGCCGGAAGAAAATTACGGAAACTCAAATGATGAAAACGGATAACTGACCACCGAAAACAGCCGCCTTGCAAAATGCAGGGCGGCTGTTTTTCTGTTGCCGCCGGGTTCGATTTTAAGGAATTAAACCTGCGGCGGAAAAAGGCAGATGCCCGAAAAAGCATCTGCCGCAAGGAACAATGTTATTTCATGTTTCGTTCGTAGCTTTCGATCATCTTTTTAACCATCTGACCGCCGATAGATCCTGCCTGACGAGCAGTAAGATCACCGTTGTAGCCCTGTTTAAGATTTACACCGACTTCAGCGGCTGCTTCCATCTTAAATCTGTCAAGAGCTTCACGAGCTTCAGGAACCATGCCCTTAGAGCTTGAGCTGTTTGCCATGCTTAACACTCCTTACTTCAGTAATTTTGCGTTTGCATTAATAGTTTGATTTTTTTAAACGAATATATTATTGGAAATTTAATGAATTATTCCAGTATGTCTTTCGGCTCAAGCAAAACCTTTTTATAGCAGGTAACATGAAATGAGTCGTCACATGTTGCAAGAAATATATTGTTTATATCATCAATATTTTGCTGTCTGAGCGTTTTGATAAGCCACTGCTTATCTTTTCCGACGGCGATAAGACTGCTTTCAACAATTTTTCCGTCTATGATGACATTGGCCATTGCTTTTTCCTGCTTCGGCAAAGCATTAATATCGGAAGCTGTTACCGGCTTGTTGATGGCAGTCGGTATAAAGCTGACTCTTCCGTTCGGTTCAAGAATTGCGCAGTTAAGCTGCGACAAATCAAAATAACCGTTATTTCTGCATTTCATTAAAAATTCGTTGATGTCAAGCCTTGCTTTTTTAAAATTTTTATAGCAAAGCTTTCCGTTTTCAAGCAGAACAATCGGCTTACCGGTTATAAATTTGCGGGCAACAAGCGATTTGTCTGTTAAAAAGGCAATAAACAGCGTTGTCAGTCCGTAAAGAACCATGGCAACAAGTATGGTGCCGATTTCGTCTCTTTGCGCCGTTGCCAGTTCAGCGGCAATGGAGCCGATGGTTATTCCGTTGACATAGTCAAACAGACTCAGTTCGGAAAGCTGTCTGTAACCGAGTATTCGGGTTATAATAAACATTACCGTTACGGAAAGAATTGTTGTCAGAATTACCTGTATATAATCCATTATTAAACCTCCGAAAAATTATATGACATTCATTAAAAAGTATTATAATTTTTTGCCTTTTTATACAAATTACCGGCAAAAAAATTGGTATGATTTATGCTTTAAACTATGATATAATATTACCATTAAAAAAGGAGATGATTTTTTGGTTAATACTTACACAAAAAAAGAACGAAATCTGTATTTGCTCGGTCTGCTCGGTCAGAATATGATTTATAATATCATCGCTACCGGCATGACTTATTATTTTCAAAGCGTAATTTTTATTCCGGCAATGGCGATAAGCATTATTATGGCTGTTGCAAGAGTCTGGGACGCAATCAATGACCCGATGATGGGTACAATTGTTGACAGAACACGTACAAAATACGGCAAATGCCGTCCCTACTTAATGGTTGTTCCGAGCATCGTTTTTGTTACAACTATGCTCACCTTTGTTAACGGGCAGTATTCATCAGCCAATCCCACATGGAAAAATGTTCTGATTGTCGGCTGGGCTGCTGTTTCCTATATTCTTTGGGGTATGTCATATACTGCCGGTGATATTCCCATCTGGGGCATCACTTCTCTCATGACCGAAG
>JBJFHW010000023.1:0-6223 GCA_051893965.1 Acutalibacteraceae bacterium | reverse complement strand
GTTGCCACCGAGGGATTTTAAGTCCCTTGCGTCTGCCTATTCCGCCACACCGGCACGAACAAAGATATTATACCTTTCCTTTTATAACTTGTCAAGCATTTTGACAAAAACAAACGGGTATCTTTGTCTTTGCCTTGTTAAAACCAATCGCAGATTCTTGTCCTTTTTGTGTCATAACCTTTGCTTTTAATGAATATAATTGACTGAGTAACCGCAAAGGAACTATTTGCCGCGGTTATTGGGTAATATCTAAAAAGAAAAAAGGAGATGCGCAAATGAACATTGAACTGAAAAAAGAAAGCATTTGCACCGCTAAAACGGTAAGCGAGCCGAACTGCGTGCAGAATATCGATCTTGAAATCAATCTGCCGGATTACTGCACAGATATTAAACGAATACTGCGCTGTTTTGTTATTCCGTCCATCAACAGCGTTCAGACAACAGGCGATCGCGTAAGTGCAAAAGGCGATGTTGTCATACGCCTTGTTTATATTGGTGAGGGCGAAAAAATTGATTGCTATGAGCAAAGCGTTGATTTGTCGGTCTTTGCCGATGTCAAAAATATGCCCGAAAACCCGGTTGTCAGTGCAAAAGCGCAGACGCGCTTTGTCAACTGCCGCGCCGCAAGCCAGAGGCGGTTTATTGTCGGCTCAAGCGTTGCTGTTTGTTTCAGCATTTTTTGCTGTGATGAAACCGCTGTGTGCTCCGGTGCCGATGCTGACGGTCTTGAAATGAAAAAAGACTGCATTGACGCAGTCGGAAAAAGCGTTATCGGGGCAAAAACCTTTGATGTTTCCGAAACCGTCTCGCTGGACGATTCCAAAAAGAACATCGGCAGAATCATCGGCTGCAGCAGCTTTGTGAAAATTGAATCTCTTAAAGCGGTCAGCGGCAAAGTGCTTGTGAAAGGCGACCTTGAAATTTTAATTACCTATTGCGCCGACACCAAGGAACGCTCCATTGAAAAAATCGTTCACACAATGCCGATCAGTCAGATTGTGGAAGTGCCCGGAATTGACGATAGCTTTGAGCTTGAAAGTGAACTGTTCGTCTGCGCTCTTGCCGCCGAAGCAAAATCCGATTCGTCCGGAAGCGACAGACTGCTTGAAACGGCGGCAAAAATAAGCGCCGTAATCAAAGGCACAAAGCAGTGCAGTATAAGCTTTATTACCGACTGCTATTACACAAAAAGCGAAAGCAAAGCCGAATACAGAACCGCTCAGTTCCTGCGCCCTGTCGGAAACATTGAAAAAATGCAAAAAGTCAGCGTTGTTCCCGATCTTGCTTCGCAAAGCGCCAAAAATGTTTTGGATGTTCATATGCTTTCGTCATCATGTTCCGTTTCGCACGGCGGTTCTTCCTTGAACGGCAAGGGCAGTGTGCTTTTGGGAATTCTTTTTGAAGACAACAAGGGAAAAATTCAATATGCCGAAAGAAACGCCGATTTTGATTTTTCGGGTGAACTGAAAGAAAATTGCGACAAAATCAGCTGTAAGCCGTGTGTGCATATCAGAAATCTTTCTGCGGCGGTAAACGGCGACAAAATCACGGTCAGCTTTGACGCCTTGGTTTCGGGCAAGATTTATTCGGTTATATCGAAGCAGGTGCTTGAAAGTGTTACTGCCGATGAAAACAGCAAAAAAATTGCAAGCGACGCCGCGCTGACGGTTTATTACTGCTGCAAAGGCGAAAGCCTTTGGGACATTGCAAAAAGATATAACACAAGCGAAAAATCCATCAGGGAAGAAAACGAACTGGACGGCGATTTCATTTCGGAAGACAGAATGATCATCATTCCGTGCGCATGATTTCATCATTTCAAAGCAATAAAAAGACCGCCTGTTGCCGAAAGGCGATGGGCGGCTGATTATTTCGGAAATAACTTTATAATGACTGCCGAGACGATTATCAGATGCAAAACAATTTCACACGGCAGACCGATCATGAACTTTTTGTGCAGCGTTTTGTGGTGAATAAGCTTCATTGTCAGAAACTCTGCCAATGCACCGCCGAAAAGGCCGCAGATCATCAGTGTTTTTTCGCTGATTCGCCGTTTGCCTTTTTTGGCCGCCGATTTGTCATAGACAGTCAGGCAAATGCAAAGCAAAGAAATTGCCGAAAAATATAAAAGGGCGACAATAAGAAAGTTTTTATTCATCTTTGAGCATTTTTTTGATTACGGTTAAGTCATCTGCCGTAAGATAGCAAGTGGTGCCGAGCTGACGCTGTCTGATATAGTTTTCATTGACCGAAAAAACCGAAGCACAGTTCGGGCAAACGGCAAAATCGGTATTGGTATCTTTTTTGAGAAAATAGGTTACGGCGGAAGCGTCGATATTTTCAAAAAGTCTCATGCAAACGCTTTTTTCGCAAACAGGGCAGACAACTTCGTTTGTGCTGCCGTTATCTTTTGAAAAAACGCGGTTAATTGTTTTAATTGCCATAAGGCGACCTCCGAATCTGATTGATAATTACTCGCGGCGGGGCAATTACTTACTTTTATATCCTATAATTTTTTTTGTTGATTGTCAAGACGAGAGGTGAGAAAAATATGAAACGGATCATCTGTCTGCTTTTTGCGGTGGTTTTGCTTCTGAGCGGCTGCGGTAATTCCGTCATTTATGACAACCGTTCAACACTTGATATTGCAGGCGCTCAGAATGATGATGACGATAACGACCCGATTATTGACACAAAAACCGAAAATGAGTTTAAAGCTTCCTGGCTTTCCTATTATGAGCTTTCGCCGCCGCAGGGCTGTGAAACAAAAGAAGCGTATGAAACTTATATAAATGAAATATTTGAAAATCTTCAAAAGCTTCGGATTGACAATCTTTTCGTTCAGGTGCGCCCTTTTGCCGATGCAATCTATCCGTCAGAGCTTTTTCCCTCAAGCGCCTATGTCGCAAAAAAGCAGGGAGCAAAGCTTCCGTTTGATTTTTTGCAGACGATAATTGACTGCGCCGGAAATTTCGGCATCAGCATACATGCATGGATCAATCCATACAGAATACAAACAGAATTTGACGCCGACAAGCTTTCTGAAAACAGCATTGCCAAAAAGTGGCTTGACCAAAAAAGCGAAAATGTTGTCAAAGCCGCCGGAGGGTTATATTTTAATCCGGCAGGCAAAGATGTTTCCAAGCTGATCATTGACGGCGCAAGAGAGATTCTCAAAAATTATGATGTCGCCGGAATTCATATCGACGATTATTTTTATCCGTGCGAAGATGAGAGCATAGACGAAAAGCAATATAATGAATATTGTAAAAGCGGCGGAAAGCTGTGCCTTGCAGACTGGAGAAGAGAGATTGTTTCTTCTCTTGTTTCCGGTTTATATGCGGCGGTAAAATCCTTCGGCAAAGACAAGCTTTTTACCGTCAGTCCCTGCGGAGATATTGAAAAAAACAAAAATGTGCTCTTTGCCGATACCGAGCGTTGGTGCAGTGAAGAGGGCTTTTGCGATATGATGATTCCGCAGATATATTACGGTTTTGAAAACAGCGCAAAGCCTTTTGAAGAAACCTGTCTGAAGTGGCAAAAGCAGATGAACACAAGCGTCAAGCTTTGCATCGGTCTTGCGCTTTATAAATCGGGCAGGGAAGATCTTTTTGCCGGTGACGGAAAGGACGAATGGATCGAGAATGACGACATTATTGCAAGGCAGGTTGAATATATCAGAAAAATCGGTCTTGACGGATTTTGTCTTTTCAGCGCGGGATTTGTAAATTTTAATAAAAATTCCGCTTCAAAACAAACACAAAACCTTTTAAGTGTGTTATGATATATTAAGTCGGTAATTTACCGCATAATTACAACTATGAACTATGTATTTTAGGGATTCAATGGAATGAGAAAGATAAAAAGAAGAATTCTGGCTACGGTCTGCATGGTGATATTCATTGCGGCAATGGCAGCTTTGGTTATTTCGCTTTCAAACAGAAGTGAACCGGTGCTTTCGGAAAATGTCGGTTCCGGTCTGATTCAAAGCGTGTCACCGACGGGGAATCTGTCTGCTTATCCGTCGCAAAAAAGTAAAATTGAAGTTGTTGCGGCATCGGGTGCTTATGTCACTGTCAGAGTCGGCTCAAAGCAATATGAAGCAGAAGAAAAAAAGATAAAAATGTCTGATTTTAGCCAATACACGGCAACGGTTACTTTCCCGAACAGTGAAGCGGAAATCAATTCAATCGGAAAAATTGTTGTCACGGCCGTTCTGGGCGAAGAAATCGCATCTGCTGAAGCTGCTGAGGTTTTTTACAGAAAAAAGAGCGATAAGATAACCGAAACAACCGTTTCTCAATCAGACGGCACAATGCTTTCTGCCGAAAACTTTGTTCCGAGCGCGGGTGATGTTTCGTCCGTAAGCGGCAGCACTTCGCAAAAAACAAGTGCCGTTGCGTCGCAAACGCAGCAGACGCAGACGGTTTCCAATCAGATGTGCATGGTTTCTGTCGGCGCGGCGGATACCTGGCCGGGCACAAACAACGATGACAAATTTGTTCCATTTTGTTCCACGCTTACAAATGGGACAGTCGATTATATCATCGGAACTTCACAGGCTTATGACAGTGAAAAGAAAAATGTCAGACAGTTTTATAACCTTGCAAGCGGAAAGCGGGTACAGACAAGCGATGTCACCCTGCTTGCAAAAACCGACCTCGGCGACAACAAAATTACTGTTCAGTCCTCACAGGCACAAAACGGAGAACTGATCATCACTTTATCGGAAAGCTGGAAGGTGCCGTATGACTTTTCGTTTTCACCGCAGAGTTATTACGAGGCGAACGGCAAGCTCTATAATGTTCAAAGCTTTACTGCCGAAACAATTTCTTTCACGTTTTATCACACAACCGAAGTAAGCGGCGAAGTGAAAACTTCGGGAAGCGGTGTGGTTTCTTCGGCTTCGTGGAGCGTAAACAGCGCGGAAAAAACCGCAACGCTCACCATGCCTTTGATTGCAAAAGGCAAGTATTACGGTTACAGCGCAAAATATGACAGCGCGGGGAACCTTGTTTTAACCGTTCATTCAAAGCCGCAGAGCCTTTCGGGCGCAGTTATTCTGCTCGATCCCGGCCACGGAGGAACCGATGTCGGCGCACTCGGCCTTTCGGGCGCTGTTACGGAATCGGCGGTTAACCTTGCAGAAGCTTATGCGGTTAAGGCAGAGCTTGAAAAAAGGGGCGCGGTTGTTTATCTGACAAGAACGCAGGACACAAAGCTTTCGCTTGAAGACAGAAAGAAAATGGTCTATTCGCTCATGCCCGATGTTTTCGTCAGCATTCACAGCGACGCTTCGGACAGTTCAGATTCTGCTTCGGGAACTTCTTCGTTTTATTTCCGGCCGATGTCAAAAGCGCTAAGCGATGAAATTCATAATGAAATTGTGTCGGTTTATAAAAATGATATATACCGCTCAAACAGCGAATATCAAAGCAAAATTGACCGCGGAAGCAAGTTTCATCCGTTCAGCGTTGCAAGGGTTGAAGACTGCCCGTCGGTGCTCGTTGAAATCGGATTTATGACGAATGATACGGAATGTGAGGTTCTTTGCGACGCTTCCAACCGACAAAAAATTGCCGTTGCAATTGCAAACGGCATTGAAAAGTTTTTCAAAAATTATTAAATCAGGCAGAGCCTTGAAAAAAGAAGCATAATAACCGCCGGAACGCCGCCGACGGAAGAAATGCCGATAGTGACCGGATTTATCGCAAGCGAAAAGCCGGTTACGGCCGAAAGCAGATTCACGGCAAAAAGCGATGCCACACCGGTGAAAGCCGAAAGCAAAAGGCATCTGAAAAAATGCTTGCTTCTGAGCATAACAATGAGTATAATAATTAAAAAACACAGGCAAAGACCGACAATCGTTTTACATTCAAAAAACAAAACAGTCACCTCCGAACGGTTGTACATTTTCAATTAAGTATATTTTAAACGCAAAACAAATATGACAGAATAAAGAAGTGAAATTTTATGAAAATATTAAAGCTGCGCCCTGCCGTTAAAGACTATATCTGGGGCGGAAACAGACTTTCAAAGGAATTTGATATTGAATCAGACTATGACAAGCAGGCGGAAGCATGGGTGCTTTCCTGCCACGACGACGGCGAAAACATCATTCAGGGCGGTCCGTTTGACGGCAGAACACTGAAAGATGTTCTTGAAAACGAGGGCAAAGACTTTCTCGGAACAAACTGTGAAAAATTTGACTTTTTCCCGATAT
>JBJFHW010000022.1:0-6232 GCA_051893965.1 Acutalibacteraceae bacterium | reverse complement strand
GAAATCGCTGCTTTAGGAAGCTTTTTTGCGGGAAAATCAGGTTTTGAAAATCCGATTTTTTTAAGTGCCGAACTCAGCATTTGTGCATCACTGTGATGACAAAGTATCACAGCGGAAGTCTGAAGCTTTGATGTGTTGACAGTCTGAACTTCGATACCGTCAACTTCCGGAATTTCCCCGGCAAGCAAATTTAAAATATCCTGTGAAGTCAATTCGCTGCCGAAAGTTCCGATAAAAATTGAAGTTGAAGCCGTTCGAGAACTGCTCATCGGAATATCGAGGTTTTCCCACGGTTTATAATAATCAATCAGTGTTTGTTTCTTGATTATTTGAGCATTCAGCTGTTCAATCTCATCATTGAGCCTGCAAACACAATCACAAATGCCTTTTACTTTGTCAGCTCTGTCACAAAACTGTTTGTAATCGTCATATTCAATAAAAGTGTAATCCGTAAAAGATTGAATTAAGGACTTTTTGATTTCACAATATTTTTCAAGAACTCCGGCAGCTTTTATTGCTTTGTTGTAGGTTTGTTCAAAAAGAGATGTGATTTTATTGCTATTATATTTTGAAAGTTGCTCAAGTTCCGTGTTTTCAATTTCAGCTGCACCGAATCGCTGAAGATATTCGGTTATCTTTTTGCTTTCTTCAAAAAGTGCAATAAGCTCAAAACGCATCAATTTAACTTTTGCCAAGCATGAACACCTCCTTTAATATATTTTTGTTTGAATCAGACCAAGCTTGCAAGAACTGCCTGGATTGATTCGTCATATTTTTTCTCCGTATCGGAAATCACTTTTCGTTCACGAAGAAGCGCAAGCGTTTGTGCCTGCTTAATTATTCCGTCGGCAGTATCCTGCGCTTCGGTAATGATAAGTTTGGCTTCGCTTTGTGCCTGCTGGGCAATTATTTCACTTAAATCTCCGGCTTTTGCTTTTGCCTGAGCTATAATTTCTTCAGCAGTTTTTTCAGCTTTTTCTTCCGCCTGCTTTGCAGCTTTTTCAGCTTTTAAAACTTCGTTAATCATATCAGCCGCCACTTGAACTCACCTCCGCCGATGTTTCCGTTTCAGCAACAAAGGAAGTTGCCGCTTCGTCAGAATTGCTGTTTCTGAGTTTTAAAGAAACAAAAAGTAAAAGAACAACACATAAAATTGCAATGATAATGACCGATATTTTTTTTATATCAACCGAACTGAATTTCTTGTTTTCGGACGATTGGGTAATCGGAACAACTGTCGGCGTTCTTTTTCGTTTTGCTGTTTTTTTGCCGTTTGAATAATCTCCCGGTAACACATCGGGAATTGTAATTTCATCTTTCAAAGATACGAAATCATTATCATTCCCTTTGTTATTTTTTACTTCATCTTTTTTTAAGTTTTCTTGGTCAGTCGGTTCGTTGTTTATCGGCTCCTCATAATCCGGATTTTCATGAGACACAGAATATATATCTTCATATTCAGCTTTTTCAAACGGTTTGTTTTCAAGCGCATTTTTTAAATCCGAAAGCATTTGCTTCGGTGAAAGATATCTGTCTTTTTCATCAAAAGCGCAGGCCTTTTTTATTATTTCAAAAAGAGCGTCACCTGAAAGCTCCGGCTTAGGAAGCGGTAACCCGTTTATTCGATTTTCCTTTGAACGGTCAAGACCGTTTATTGTAACATTTTGCGGATATTTTTCCGTAAACGGGAGCCTTCCTCTGTTTGTCAGCATATAAAGCACAAGACCCAAAGCATAGGTATCACAGGTGCAGTTAATTTTTCCTGTTTTTATATATTCGGGAGCCATATAATACTGTGTACGTTTATAGGCAACAGAAGTTTTTGAAGGTTCAAGGCACGAAAAAGAACCGAAATCTCCCAGTTTACAGATTCCTTTTTTGTCAAAAAGAATGTTTTCAGGCTTGAGGTTCGGATAAATATAACCGAAATCACGACAACGAATAAGTGCTTTACACACAGAAATTCCAAGATTTATTGTTTCCTCAAGGGTAAAAGAAAACTTGTTCAGAAGCTCGGTTAGCGACCGCATTTCCTCAAGACGAATCAAAATGATTCTTCCCTTTCCGTCACTGGTTTTTCTGACTTCATACTCTTCATAATTAACAAACCGTTTTCCACGGTCATTTTCTTTAATTGTGTTGATATTTTCTGTTATGTTTTTGATTATATTTTGGAAATAATCTTCATCGCTTTGGACATCGGGTTCACCGATTGAGTTATAACCCTTGCTTTCGCTTCTGTTGTCACCGATTCGGATTGTTTTAAGTGCACTGCGTTCAACAGCACCGCTTTCATTTTTTCTTGAAATCAAATAAACACGTCCGTCGGTACCGGTGCCGACACAATTTTCTGTGGACCAATTGCCGAAAACACTGTCAAAAGAAACAGCCATTGCACCACTTCCCCTTAATTAAATAATATATAAAGTCAAGCATATTTCCATTTGTGTTCATTTAGTAGCTATTATACCATATATAGACAAAAAATACCATATTTTTTCAATAATAATTTATTAATTATATTTCGTCTTCAAACAAAAAAGCAAACATTTATTTATTATATTGACAAGACGAGCATAAAATATTAAAATAAATACTGTAAAGAGCATTTTATAAAGCTTAAATATTATGAAAGGACGCGAAAAAACTATTTAGTTTTATTTTATCGCAAGTTGAATTTTATGCAAGACGAATTTTTTACCGGAAATGATATTGTTACCGTTGTTGATGATGACGGCAAGGAATATACCTTTGAAGAGCTTGACAGAATCGAACTTGAGAACGGAAACAAATATGTTGCTCTGGTTCCGGTTTATGAAAACGAAATTGAAATTCTTGATGATGACGGAGATGTTTTAATTCTGAAAGTTCTTGAAGAAAACGGCGAAAACTTTCTGATTCAAATTGAAGATGAAGATGAATTCAATGAGGTCGGAACTATTATTGAAGACAGGCTCATTGAAAAATATGAAAAAGAAGACAATGATGAGGAATAATCAGTCGATAATTGAATAAAATTATACTGCCTGCTGTGTACGGTTACTTTGGCTTATATAACCCAACACATTTATAATCGGAGAGACGCTCCGACAGAAGATTGCAGACCTCCCGAGATTTACGGGCATGCCCGTAATGAGGACGAAGGGAGCGTGACGCTGTCGGGCTATCACCACCCTGCTTGGAGCAGGTTATCATACAGTCAACCCGGCACGGCGGGTTTTTTATTTTAAAATATGCACCGAACTTTCGGTGCTTTTATTTTTACCTGTTTTTATTGTTGAAATTTGCATATGCTATTAAACAGGGTGGTTTAATTTGAAAAAGAAACTTTGGATCTATGGAATATTGATAGGATTTATCAATGCCCTTTTCGGCGCCGGCGGAGGTATGATTGCAGTCCCCATGCTGAAAAAATGCGGACTTGAGCAAAAAAAAGCACAGGCAACAACCATATGCATCATTTTACCTTTAACATTCGTCACTTCGGCAATTTATCTTTTAAAAGGATATGTCAGCTTTTCGGACGCTGTACCTTTTATTATACCCGGTTTTTTCGGCGCTGTTTTCGGAAGCACTGTTTTTAAAAAGCTTAATAATTCTTTTTTATCTAAGATTTTCGCACTTTTCATGATTTGGGCAGGCATAAGGCTGATATTAAAATGAATATTTATATAATACTTTTTTCGTTTATTGCAGGAATTATCGGTTCAATGGGATTCGGCTCGGGAACTGTGCTGATAATATATCTTACGGTTTTCCTCTCTTTAGAACAAACGCTGGCACAGGGAATCAATCTTTTGTTTTTTATTCCGTGTGCAGTTTTTGCAATCATTGTTTATTCAAAACAAAAGCTGATTGATAAGAGTAAAATTCCTTCGCTTGTATTTTCCGGTCTCATCGGTATCGGATTAGGGTATTTGACACTCTACCATATCAACACAAGCCTGCTTTCAAAACTTTTCGGAATATTTCTCATTTTGCTTGCTATTAAAGAAATGTTTATTTCAAAAACAAAAAAGATGCAGTGAATAAATCACCGCATCTTGAAACTGTTTACCCTTTTTATTTTGAATTTTTTCTTGCTGAAATGAAGTCTTCAAGAATCATTACTGCCGAAACAGCATCAACAATGTTCTTGCGTTTTTTTGCGCGAACGTTGACAACATTTAAAGCTTTGTGTGCGCTGACCGTTGTTAAACGTTCATCCCACATAACCGTTTGAATGCCGCTTTGTTCCCCAAGCTTTTGAGCAAATTCTTTGCATTTTTGCGCCCTGTCGCCTTCGCTTCCGTCCATGTTTTTCGGAAGTCCGATGACAAGCATCTGAACATTTTTTTCAGTTGCAATTTGACAGATTTTATCAATCAGCTTTGGCTCATATGCTTCAAAAATCACGCATACGGGAGAGGCAAGCAATTCGCTTTTGTCACAAACAGCAATTCCGGTTCTTTTGTCACCGTAATCAACCGACATTATTATCATACTTATCACCAAATAACTTCGGGATTGTCATCATCTCCGCCATCGTCATCATCTTTTTGAGAAGTTTTTTGCTCATGTGTTGTATCACTGACTTTCGGCGATTCAGAGGTTGCCGGCTGGGTCGGCGCTTCGGTTGAAGGAGCTGTTGTTGGCACAGTTGTTGAAGGAACTGTGGTTGATTTGGTTGTCTGTTGCTGCGAAGGTGCTTCAGTTGTCTGTTCTTGCGAAGGAGCCTTTGTGGTTTTTTCCTTAGTTGTTTCGTCGTTTTTCTTTTCCGTTGTGCTTTCAGTTGTTGGAGCAGTTGTGGTAGTAATTTCTTCTGTTTCATCTTCATCAGAAGATTTTACTGTTATACCGGTATCAATTTTTCCGATGCTGTCTTTGTCAATACCCACTTCTTCAAGAACATCATCAAACGTTTTCTCTTTCAGTCCATCATGAATTTCTTCAAACACATATCTGAAAATTGTTTTTGACGGGTTTGAGCCTCCGGTATAAAGGTTAGATCTGTAATCATATCCGTACCAAACAGATGCAACATAATAAGGAGTACCGCCGCAATACCATTTGTCACAGTTATCAGAGGTTGTACCGGTTTTTGCAAATGTCTGGAATCCGCTGATTTTTGAACCGTAAGCCGTTCCGTTGGATTGTGTAACGGCTTTTGTCATCATTCCAAGCATTGCCTGGGCAGTTTCGGGTTTGATTACCTGCTCTGCTTCATTTTTGGTGTTATCAAGCAGAACTTCTCCGTTTCTGTCGAGAACCTTATAATAGCTATATGCCTTATAATATTGTCCGCCATTGCCGAAAGTTGCAAAAGCAGCTGCCATTTCAAGCGTTGTAACACCGGTATTTGTTCCGCCGACTGCAAGCTGACTCAGTCCGATATCGGTATCGGACAAATGCAGTTTAAACTTTTCGTTACAATATTCATATGATGTTTCAAGTCCAAGCATTTCTTTGAGAATGCGTGCCGGAACCGTGTTGAGTGAACGAACAAGTGCATTTTCTACCGTAACATAATCGCCGGAACCGTAATCACCGTTAAAGTTTCTCGGCCAAGTGCGTCCGTCGGCTGTAATTGCTTTTTCAAGGATTGTTGATGAGGGAGATATAATTCCCGTGTCAATTGCCGGTGCATATACAGACAAAGGTTTAATGGAAGAACCCGGCTGACGCTTTGCGCGGTTATCGGTTGCTCTGTTATATGCTCTGTTTGTGGTCTTTTCTCCGGTTCCTCCGACAAGAGCAACAATTCTTCCCTGATAATCCATGATGGTCATTGAAGACTGGGGCAGATTTCCTTTGCTGTCTCTTCCGGCACTCGGAAAGCCGAGTCTGTCTTTATATACACTTTCAAGCCATTCCTGCATATCAAGGTCAACAGCGGAATAAATGCTCAAACCGCCGTAATATACCATACGCCAGGCTTCATTATATTCGTATCCGTATTCAGACTGAAGGTCAGCAATAACCTGATCTATCACATATTCATCATACCAGGAAAGTATATCTTCATCGTCTTTTTCATCATCACTTGTGCTGGACTTTTGATCTAATAGCTTAATCTTGCTTTTAAGTGCTTTATTATATTGATTGTCGGTAATTTTTCCCTGGTCATGCATATACCAAAGGCAGGTTTGCTGTCTTTCGATACATTTATCATAGTTTACATAAGGATTCAATGAGTACGGTGCTTTTGTGATTCCGGCAAGAGTTGCACACTCAATCAGATTAAGCTCGCTTA
>JBJFHW010000021.1:0-6239 GCA_051893965.1 Acutalibacteraceae bacterium | reverse complement strand
ATCAAGAACGCGGCGGCTGACATGAACATGACGGGCAGAAGTTTCAATTAAAACTGGTTTTTCCATTATTTTTTACCTCCATATGATGCTGAAAGATATTTTACAACAATCGAGCAAATAATTCAATAAAGATGATGAAAATAAGTGCAAATTTTATTGTTTTATGTTAATATGATTATGTAAGCTGTTTTATGCTGAAAATCAATCACAAAAGACAGCTTCACTTTTTCGTATAGAAACTATTACGGAGCGTTATCATTATGTATCAGACCATTGAAGAACTGGAACTTGCCTGCCGCGAATGTCAGAAATGTCCTTTGGGCAAAACAAGAACCAATCTTGTTTTTTGTGCCGGCAGAAGCGATTCAAAAATTATGTTTGTCGGCGAAGGACCGGGTCAGCAGGAGGATTTGCAAGGGCTTGCCTTTGTCGGCAAAAGCGGTCAGCTTCTTGATAAATATCTTGAAGTCATTGACCTTGACCGAAGCAAAAACATCTATATAACCAACATTGTCAAATGCAGACCGCCGAACAACCGCGACCCCAAAGAGGAGGAAAGCGAAATGTGTATCGGCTGGCTTCGCAGTCAGGTCAGACTCATCCGGCCGAAAATCATCGTATGCCTCGGAAGAATTGCGGCGCAAAGGCTGATTTCTCCCGATTTTCGTGTTACCAGACAGCACGGTCAGTTTTTTGAAAAAAGCGGTGTTTTCATGATGGGCACGTTTCACCCGTCAGCGCTTTTGAGAAATCCCGCGCAAAAAAGCATTGCTCTGGAAGATTTTCAAAATCTCAGAGACAAAATCGAGCAGGTATGCCCGGAAGTTTATGAAGGCTGAAACCGAGAAGTCAGTCAAATAAAAAATTACAACGCGAAGATGCTTTAATTCCGAATCAATATAAGTTTCAAATTGAAACAAGTAATATTTTTTATGAAAGGAAAAAGTGCAGTTTGCGCTTTTCGGTAATTTATATGAAAATCCTTGTTGTCATAGACATGCAGAACGATTTTATAAGCGGTGTGCTCGGAACAAAAGAGGCTCAGATAATTTTGCCTGCCGTGAAAGAAAAAATTGAAAAATGCAAATCTGACGGATACGAAATCATTTTCACAAGAGACACCCACGGCGAAAACTATTTAACCACGCAGGAGGGAAAAAATCTGCCGGTTGCGCACTGCATCAAAAACACTTTCGGCTGGCAGATTGCCGACGGTCTTGACACATCGTCAGGCAAAATTTTTGACAAGGAAGTTTTCGGAAGTGTTGCGCTTGCCGAATATCTTTCTTCTCTTAAAGACCTTGAAGAAATTGAACTTGTGGGCGTCTGCACCGACATCTGCGTCATTTCAAACGCTGTTCTGATTAAATCTTTTCTTCCCGAAACACCGGTGTTTGTTGACAGTACCTGCTGTGCCGGCGTAACGCCGCAAAGCCATGAAAATGCACTTGCATGCTTGAAAATGCTTCAGGTGGAAATCAGATAAGCTGCAACACAAAAAGTCTCAAACGAAAACAAAACCGTTTGAGACTTTTTCTTTATATTCTTATATTCATTGACAAGAAGCCTTAATCATCGTCCTCAATTTTGCCGACAATCGGTTCCGGGTCGATGCCCTGACGTTTGTAATAATCGGCAATTGCGGCTTTGATGGCCTGTTCGGCAAGAACACTGCAATGAATTTTAACGGCCGGAAGTCCGTCAAGTGCTTCAACAACTGCCTGATTGGTAAGCTTGAGTGCTTCTTCAATCGGCTGACCTTTAATCATATCGGTTGCAATTGAACTTGTTGCAATCGCAGAAGCACAGCCGTAGGTGTTAAACTTAACATCTTTGATGATTCCGTCTTCAATTTTAAGATACATTTTCATGATGTCGCCGCATTTGGCATTGCCGATTTCGCCGATTCCGTTTGCATCGTCAAGCTTTCCGACATTGTGCGGATGTGCAAAATGCTCCATAACTTTTTCTGAATATTCCATTGGTTTGCTCCTTTTTACTTGGTTAATTTTTGTTTGTTTTCGGTCTGCCGTTTATTGTGCGGCGGCTTTTTCTTTCGCTTCATTTTCCATGATGTGCTCCCACAGCGGAGACATATCGCGAAGCCTGTCAATGATCGGCGGAAGAACCTCAAGAATATAATCAATATCCTCTTCGGTGCAGTCTTCGCCGATTGAAAGACGAAGTGAGCCGTGCGCAACCTCATGCTTCAAGCCGATTGCAAGAAGAACATGGCTCGGATCCAGTGAGCCGGAGGTGCAGGCTGAACCGCTTGAAGCGCTGATGCCTTTCATGTCAAGCATCAGAAGCAGGCTTTCACCCTCAACGCCCTCAAAGCACATGCTGAAGTTGCCCGGCAGACGGTGCTCTCTGTCGCCGTTAATGCGTGAATGGGAAATTTTGCTTGCACCCTCAAAAAGTCTGTCGCGAAGAGCGGCAACCTTCTTTTCGTTTTCTTCCATATGCTCGCACATATCGGTGATGGCAACGCCGAGTCCGACAATTCCGGGAACATTTTCGGTTCCTGCGCGTCTGCCGCTTTCCTGTGCGCCGCCCTCAATCAGATTCGGGAAACGGATTCCCTTTCTGCAATAAAGTGCGCCGATTCCTTTCGGTGCATGGAATTTATGTCCGGAAAGAGAAAGCATATCTATGTTTTCTTCTTTAACATTAATTTTTACATGTCCGACAGCCTGAACGGCATCGGTATGGAAAAGCACACCCTTTTCCTTGCATATTTTTCCGATTTCGGCAATCGGCTGAATCGTGCCGATTTCGTTGTTGGCATACATAATCGTTACAAGGCAGGTTTCGTCCGTAATGGCCGCCGCAACATCTTCGGGCTTCACAATGCCGTTTTCATAAACATCAAGATAAGTAACCCTGAAGCCCTGCTTTTCAAGAGCAGCGCAGGTGTGAAGCACAGCATGATGCTCAATTTTTGAGGTGATGATGTGCTTTTTGCCTTTTTTGGCACCCAGAAGCGCCGCACCTCTGATTGCCCAGTTGTCCGCTTCCGAACCGCCCGAGGTGAAATAAATTTCTCTTATGTCTGCGCCGAGAGCATCTGCAACCTGTCCTCTTGCTTTTTCAACGGCACGGTGAGCCGTCTGACCGATTGAATAAAGGCTTGAGGGATTGCCGAAGTTTTCGGTATAATAAGGAAGAATTGCCTCAACAACCTTTTTAGAAACAGGGGTTGTTGCAGCGTTATCAGCATAAACGTATCTCATTTCTTACACTCCAATTCCGTTGGTTTATTGATATTTGAGCTTCTTTCGGCAAGGTCTTCAAGAGTAATTTTGCTGACCACGCCGATGACTGCATTGTAAATTTCCGTCCAGATAAAAGACGTCACACAGTCACAGTAGTTTTCACAGCAGTCGTTGTCTGCCGCACACGCAACCGGAGCAAGACTGCCCTCTGTTGCCGTTAAAATATCCTGAACCGTAATTTCTGACGGCTCTTTTGTCAGATGATAACCGCCCCTTGCACCGCGCAGGCTTTTGACAAGTCCGTGCTTGACAAGCAGATTGATGATTTGCTCAAGATATTTTTCGGAAAGGTGTTCGCGCTCGGCAATATCTTTCAAAGGGACACAACAGTCTTTGCTGTTGAGCGCCAGATCCGTCATTATCCGCAGACCGTAACGCCCTTTGGTTGAAATCTTCACAGCGGTCACCTCCGTAATTCCTACTTTATTGGTAGTATATCACTAATTCAAATTCATAGCAATAGGGTGTGAATTAATTGTTGTCAGAAAATAGTATGGGAAAATCAAAATAAATTATACAATATGCACAAGGCTTTGAAAAAAGATAAAAAAACTGCACCGAAACGCCGAAGCGTCCGATGCAGAATCTGATTTCATTTTGTTTTTCTTATGCAGCAGCAACTGCTGTTGATGCATGCGTATGGCTGAGAGGCGGAACATCGGGAACCGGTTTTCCGAGGAATACATCATAGAATATGTATTTGAAGAAATTGAAAATTTCTTTGAAGAAGTTGATTGTGAGCGCAAAGAAAGATGTGTGGTTATCTTCTTCGGTTTCTTCTTCGGAATCAGCCGCTGTTACTGCCACTGCATCTTCAGCATAAACGCTGAAGCCGACTGCCATAACAGAAGAGATGATAATGAGACTTAAAACAAGCGCTATGATTTTTTTAAGAGAGTTTTTCATAAGGTATTTCCTCCTTTGGTATATTACTACTGACTTTATTATAACCCTCAAAAGCCGTCAAGTCAATAAGTTTATTAATTTTTATTAATTATTTATATTTATGAAGCTTTTCAGGATATAATAACTTTTTTCGGATTTACTTAATATTTTACATATTAAATTTATATTTTATACTTCACAAAGACACTTTCCGACATCGGTCCGTGAAACTCCCTGTCATCTGTCTTTTTATAGCATGCCACTTTATAATAAGCGCTCTTTTCGCCTTTTTTTCCTTTGTCTATGCAATCAAGAGCAGAAATTCCCTCGGTTCTTGACACTTCGCTGTATTCTCCGTTTTTGGTACCGCTTTTAAAAAGAATGTAACCGTCTGCGCCGGCCGTAAGTCTTAAACTGAATTCAACCTTTTTCCTATGCTTTCTTTTAACCTGCATAATCTTCACTTTGTCAAAGCAAATGCTACAAAGCTCATTGCTCGGATTACTGTATCGCACATCGCTTTCCTCTTCAATAACGCTTTGAACACTGTAATAAAAAAGCTGACCGTTAACAAAATCGGTGTCAACATAGCTTGTTTTATCCGCATCAACGCTTGCAATCAACATTGGCTTTTTCATAAAATCAAAGCGTCTGAAAATATTATATCCGGTTACCTTTTCACCGTTTTTCCAGGAAATTTCTATCCTTTTGTTCTTTTTGTTTCCGGCTTTTTTAAGAACGGGTGTCTTCATTGTTGTGATATTGGCACAAACAGGCATTCCTGCCTTTTTTAAAGGCTTTTCTGCGTTGGTTTTTTTATAGGCAATAATTTTATACCAATAGGCGCCCTCATGTTCAACGGAAGTATCGGTATATGACGTTATATCATAAGAAAGCTGAATCACCCTTGAATAAGGGCCTTCTTCTTTGTCACTTCTTGCAACGGTATATTTATCTGCGCCGCGAGCCAGGTCCCATTCAAGATATACCTTAAAATCTCCCTGAACTTCAATCAGATTGATTTCAGGACTGTTTTTTATGGCTTTGTTTTTGTCCGGTTTCATAGAATCATTACCCTCATGACGTGAATTTTTTGCCGCGTCCGGCGAATTGGAATATGTATTTATATAAGTGCCGCACTTTCTTCGTCAACAAAAATTGTGGCATCTGGGTGCATACGAAGAACACTTGCAGGGCATTTCGGAGTAATTTCACCTTTTGCCATTGAATATACTGCGTTTGCTTTTGATTTTCCGGTTGCAATCAGAAGAATCTTCTTTGCTTTCATAATGTCGCCGATGCCCATTGTCAAAGCATATTCGGGCATATCACCGTTTTCAAAATATTTGCTGTTTGCATCAATTGTGCTTTGTGTAAGCTTCACCATAAACGGACCGTCAGCAAACTTATCCGACGGCTCATTGAAGCCGATGTGACCGTTTGTTCCGACACCGAGAAGCTGAATATCAATTCCTCCGGCTTCATCAATCATTTTGCGGTAAAGCTCACATTCTTCTTCAATATTTCCGCTTTGACCGGAAAGGAAATGAACGTTGCTGAAATCCACATCGGTTTTGCCGAAAAGATTTTCTTTCATGAAATAAAAATAGCTGTTTTCATTATCTTTTGAAAGACCGCAGTATTCATCAAGATTGAAAGTCAGAACATCTTTGAAGCTGATGATTCCGCTTTCATATTTTTCAATCAGTCTTTTATACGTCTCAACCGGTGAAGCGCCGGTGGCAAAACCGAGAACGCTGTTCGGTTTGGTTAAAATCTGATTGGCAATTATATCTGAAACAAAAGCGGAAATTTCATAAGCAGATTTCATTTTAACGATTTTCATTTTTAACACCCTGCGGCACAGAATACTTCTCAAAGAGAACACTCTTCTTCTGTTCACACCGCGTCCTTTCACATTATTTTTTTACAAAGTTACTTTGATAAATCAATATACTGAATGTATATGATAACACATCTTGCGACAATTTACAATTATTTTTTTCAAATTGCCCGCAAAACACTGTAGGTTTGTCAATGATGTGTTACAAAATTAGAAAACTTCACCGGAGTTGATAA
>JBJFHW010000020.1:0-6325 GCA_051893965.1 Acutalibacteraceae bacterium | reverse complement strand
AAAACGATTACATTTTCAAGCTTAGGACAGTTCACAAACGCATTCTGTTCAATTGTAATGCTGTCGGAAATGATAATAACATTTACAAGAGACGGAAAATCACAAAATGAGTTTGAACCAATCGAGCTGATGCCGTCAATAATCAAAGTTGTGACATCGTCCTTGCTCTGATCCCAAGAATGCAACGCGTTTTCATCGCAAGAGGGTATTTCCCCGGATCCGTAAACCGTCATGATGCCGTTTTGGTTTTTAAAATCAATGGTTTTGTTTGTTTCAGGTTCTGATATTGTGTGAATGGTTGCATTTTGTAAACATTCGTTGCCGATTTCAATAGAAATGCTTTGCCACTGTTCTTGTGTTCCTGTGTAGTAAACATCTTTCAGACTGTTGCAACTTTCAAAAGCATTATATTTTATGTCTGTTACTGTGTTTGGAATTGTTATGGTTGTTAAGTTTTTACACGCACAGAAACTGTCTTCTCTGATATTTGCCATTGATCCTTTTATTGTTACATTAGTCAGAAGATTGCAATATGAGAATGTCCAGGAACTCATGGTTGTTACATTTTCCGATATTGTCAGATCCTTTAAGTATCTGCAATACTCAAATGCACAATAGCCGATTTTTGTAACACTGTCCGGAATAACATATTCTTCATCTGTCTTGCCCTCGGGATATTTTAATATTGTTGTTTTTCCTTTGCTGAATAAAATCCCGTTTTCACTTTCAAATGTTTTGCTTTGAGAATCAACATTTATTTCTTTAAGATTAATACACTTACGGAAAGCCCAGTAATCTATGTTTGTTACACTGTATGGTATTGTTATGCTTGTTAAGTTGTTGCAGCCACTGAAAGCAAATGATCGAATCTCGTTAACACTATTCGCAAGTGTTATGTTATTCAGGTTGTTGCACATTTCAAATGCGCAACTGTCTATCACACTGACACTGTTCGGAATGTTCATTTTTTCCAAGTTGATACACTTATAAAACGCATAAGCTCCAATTTTTGTTACGCTGTCCGGAATCAGATATTCTGTGTCTGTTTTTCCTGTCGGATAGGTGATAATCGTTGTTTTGCCTTTATTAAACAAAACCCCGTTTTCACTTTCATATTTTGTATTGTTTGAATCAACATTGATTTCGGTAAGCATTGAACAGGATTCAAAAGCACGGTTTCCGATAGAAAGCATACTTGCCGGAATTTCCACTCTCGTTAGAGATTTACAAAAAAGAAATGCATAGGAACCTATACTTGTAACGTTGCTTGGAATTTCAACATTTGTTAAGCTTTCACAAGATCTGAATGCATAAGAGCCAATCTTTTTCACAGCATTTGAAAAAGTTATACTTTTTAAATTTTTGCAATATTCGAATGAATAGTCAGAGATGGTTTCAACTCCGTCCGGAATTTCCATTTCCGTCAGAGAGGACAATCCGCAAAAAGCATAGGTTCCGATTTTCGTTATTCCGTTTTCAATCACAACAGATGAGATTGTTTTATCGGAAGGATCACCGCTACTATCGTATGAATAAGATGCATACGGAACTTTCGGCAAAATATTTTTACACTCAAAATCTCCCATTTCACCGCTTCCGCTTATGACGAGCTCACCGTCGTCATAAAGCGTCCATGTAACATTGTCGCTGTATCCGCTTATGTTTCCGTCATCGTCATAAATCGTTTCACCGCAGCTGCCGCTTGAAACAACTGTTTTGTCTGCCGCAAAGCCGGCAAATGCGAAAACTGCCAAAGCAATGACAACAACTGATGAGAATAAAAAGGTTCGTTTGAATGATTTTTTTAAATTCGTTCCCATTTTAACTTTCCTCCGTTTCAAATAAATATAAAAATATTATAATCTTATTCACAATTTATTTCAATCTGTTTAAATGGTTTTGAGGAAATATTTTGACCGTTCGTTCCATTTAAACGACCGTTAATTCCGGAATTGTTGAAAAATCAGCACAAAAATGATATGTTTTTAAAAATAATGATTTTTTTATTTGTTTATGATATAATGTCAAAAGGTGGGGGAAATATGAAAATTGCTGTTTGTGAAGATGAAAAAAATATGGCGCAGAAGATTGCTGAATATGCTTCCGATTTTATGAAATCCACGGTTTTTGATTTCAGTATCGACATTTTTTTGAACGGAAATGATTTCAGAAAATCAAAGGAAATCTATGATCTGCTGTTTCTCGACTGTCAGCTGCCGGATACGGACGGATTGACCGTTGCAAGAGAACTCAGACAGCAGGACATTGAAACAGCAATCATATTTGTTACGGCATATGACGATTATGTTTATGAAAGTTTTGAAGTCAGGCCGTTTCGCTATATCCTCAAACCGATTGAAGAAGAAAAAATCAGAAAAGCGCTGATCGGTTTTGTGTCTGCCTATGAGAAAAAGCGTTTTATCAGCATTCCGATGGCAAGGAAAAACAGTGTTGTCAATTTACAGGATATTGTTTATATTGAATCTGACGGAAAATATTCAATTGTAAGGCTTATTAACAATTCATCTTTCAAGTCAACAAAGTCGATTGGCGATTATCAGACGGAAATCGGAGAAGATTGCCACAGCTTTTTCAGAACGCACAGAAGTTTTCTTGTCAACATGAAATATATCACGGAAATCAACGGCAATATTATCAGCTTCATAAACGGAGAAAGAGCCGAAATCAGCAGACGAAATATTTCTGATTTTAACAAAAAATACATGAATTATCTCAAATATTTTGCAAAATAAGGATGTGAGTGTATGCTAAGCACGGTTACCGCAATTGCATATTTAATCAAAGATGCAACGGCTGTAATCAGTCTGCTTATGATTATGCGCTTCATTTTTTTGAATAAAACCAGGCCGGGAAAAATAAAGCCCTTGTTTGTTATCATTCCTGTTTTGTTCAACGCTTTGTTCGGCGCGTTTTACCTGATGAAAAACACGGCAGATTACAAGGCGATCATGGATTTTGTTTCAAATGTTATTTATATTGCCGCTTTGCAGCTTTTAACAGATAACAAAAAGCTTTCAAAAAGCTTCTGGGTTGTGTTTATTTATATTTTTACCGCCGATATGTTCTATTCCCTGTTTGCACAGTATATCGGAGATGTACTGTGGCGGGAATGTATTTTTGATACGGTGATTTTTGTGCTCGTGTGCATATTGTTAAGATTTACGGCGCAGAAATCACAGATAAACTTTTTGCCAAAGGTTTTTGCGGAAATACCCAAGTGGATATATGTTGTGCTTTTGTTGTTTGAACTGACTTGTTATTACAAAGAGTTTGGCATTTCCGCCGATTGGTATAATGTTTTATACATCATTTCTTCTGCGGCGGTTATCATTTGCGTTTTATATCTTGTTTTCAAGATTTTTTATATGGCTTATCAGCAAAACGACATCCTGAAACAGATGGCAATTCAAAAGGATTTCGGAGAAAAATCCGTGATGGGAGACGAAGAACTCCGACGCTTTCGCCATGATTACAAAAATCATATGATTGTTGTCAATGCTTATCTTGAAAGCGGAAAGGTTGACGAAGCCAGAGAATATCTGGAATCGGTCAACGACAGCATCAACGGTGTTATCAATAAGATAAAAACAGGAAATTTTGTTTCGGATGCAATTTTGAATAACAAGTCTGTTGCGGCGGCAAAAAGCAAAACTAAAATTGATTTTTCCGGCTTTGTTCCGTCTGAAGGAATCAAAAACGAAGATCTTTGCACGGTTCTTTCCAATCTTGTTGACAATGCCGTTGAAGCAAGCGAAAAGCTTCCGGGCGAAAAAACAATTGAAATTGAAGCAAATGTCATCAACGGATTTTTTATTTTAAGCATTTCAAATCCTGCTGTCAGTGACAGCCTTAATTTGAAAACAACAAAGAAAAATCAAAAGTATCACGGTATCGGGCTGAAAAACATTGAAAGAACGGTCAAGCGTTATAAAGGTGCGGTAACTTTCAGCCTTGAGAACAATATTTTTACGGCAGATGTCCGTATGGAACTGCCCAAGAAAAAATAAAAAAGCCGGCACATAGTGTCTGGCCTTGATTTCAGTCGGTCTGCGGTAATGCAGGCCGTTTTTTTATGCGGTGAATCGCCGTTCATTCCGTTTGAAAAACCGTTAATTCCTTTTTGGTTGTATTCACTTTTCGATTGTGCTAATCTGTTATCGATCATATCAGGCAGTCGGCTGACTGCTTTAAAAAATTATCTTACGGAGGAAAGTAAAATGGGAAGTAATAAGAAAACCAGAACAAAATTAAAACGGGCGCTTGCCTGTTTCATGACAGTGCTGATGGTGCTGACGGCTGTGCCGTTGGGCGGACTTGCGGGTGTTGATTTGTCAAAAGTATTTGATATGTCCGCAATAAAAGCAAGCGCATCTGACACTGAGTATACAGAAGGTTATTATACTTATACCGTTTCAAACGGTGAGGCAACAATAACGGACTGCGACGAATCAATCAGCGGTGATGTTACGATACCAAGTACTCTCGGCGGTTACCCGGTGACGAGTATAGGTGATTGGGCATTTTATTCTTGTAAAGCAATAACAAGTATAACGATTCCGGATAGTGTAACAAATATTGGGGAGCTCGCATTCTCTGTCTGTAGCGCAATGAAAAGCTTAACAATAGGCAGAAATGTGACAAGCATTGGTGAAAACGCATTTGATTATTGTACCGGATTAACAAAAATTAATTGGAATGCAGAAAATGTTGACGATTTAACAAATGGTGGCGCTTTTTACAATGCCGGAGCAGACGGCGACGGAATAGATGTTGTTTTTGGTAATAATGTCAAAAAAATTCCCGATTATGCTTTTTATGGACTGTATAATGGCGATTATATAAGTGCAAAGATCAAATCTGTAACAATGGGCAACAATATAACAAGTATTGGAAGCCATTCCTTTGAAAATTGCGATAATTTGACAAGCATAACAATCCCTAATAGTGTAACAAATATTGGAGAGTATGCGTTTGCCAAATGCACCGACTTAACAAGTGTAACAATTCCCGATAGTGTAACAACAATAGATGCTGGAGCTTTTGCTTACTGCCCTAAATTAACAAGTGTAGCAATTCCTGATGGGGTAACAATCATAAGTTGGTGTTTGTTTGACGGTTGTAGCAGTTTGACAGATGTTACAATTCCTGACGGTATAACAAGTATAGAAGGAAATGCATTTAACGGTTGTAGCAGTTTAAAAAGCATAACAATTCCCGAAGGAATAACAAGTATAGAACAATTTACATTTCAAGGTTGTAGCAGTTTAACAGGCATAACAATCCCTGATAGTGTAACAAATATTGAAGATAGTGCCTTTGACGGATGCACCGGCTTAACAAGCATAACAATTCCGGAAGATGTAACAAGCATGGGAAATAATGCTTTTGGTGGTTGTAACGGATTAACAGAAATTATATGGAATGCAACAAATGTTAAGTTTGATACTTCTAATATTAATGCAGGTGTATTCTATAATGCCGGAATTGACACAGATGGAATTGATGTTATCTTTGGTGACAATGTAGAAGCTATACCAAGCCATGCGTTTTATGGATATTCTCCTTATTATGAAGCAGTCAGTGCAAATTTAAAATCTGTAACATTTGGCGACAGTTTAACAAGTATTGGAGATCATGCCTTTACCGGATGTTCCGGATTAACAAGCATAACATTACCTGACAGTGTCACAAGCATAGGCAGCCAGGCTTTTTATAATTGTACAGGTTTAACAAGAGTAAACATTTCTGACTTGGCTTCGTGGTGTAAAATTTCATTTGATGATAATGCTTCAAATCCTTTGTGTTACGCAGAAAAACTATATATTAACGGCAATCTTGCAACAAATATAGTAATTCCCGACAGTGTGACAAGTATAGGTGATTGGGCGTTTTATGGTTACAAAGGTTTAACAAGTATCACAATTCCTGATAGTGTAACGAGTATAGGCAATAGCGCTTTTTCAGGTTGCACTAATCTTCAATATGCCGAAAGCAAGGGCGGCTTGGAAACCGTTGGTAACTATGTATTTAATGGGTGCAGTAATCTGGCATATCTGATTGTTCCCAACAGTGTAACCACTCTCGGAAACTATGCAATTAAAGGCTGCGATAACTTGAAAGATGTCTATTACTCGGGAACGGAAGAAGAATTCAACGAAATTTCTTTCGGCGAGGGTTATGCTGACAGAACCGATATAACCGTTCACTTCAACTTCAACGGTTGTATCCACAGCAACACAACCGAACATGCACAGCAGGACGCAACCTGCACCGAGGACGGCTATACCGGCGGCGTTTATTGCGA
>JBJFHW010000019.1:0-6378 GCA_051893965.1 Acutalibacteraceae bacterium | reverse complement strand
TATTTTGAAGTTACTTCTCTTTTTTATTGGGTCACATCATTTTAGCACATACATTGAAATGCTTATTCAAAATACCTTTCTGCAAAGCGCACCGTTTCCATTGCGTCCTTTGCATAATAGGTTGCACCGATCATATCGGCATATTCCTGCGTCAGAACGGCGCCGCCGACAACTGTGCTGACTTCGGGCAGTTCTTTTTTCAGAAGCTTGATTGTTTCCGCCATGGATTCAACCGTTGTTGTCATCAGCGCGCTCAGCCCGACAAGCCTTGCGCCACTTTCCTTTGCCGCCCGAACCACCGTTTCAGCAGGAACATCTTTGCCGAGGTCGAGCACATCATAGCCGTAGTTTTGCAAAAGCACCTTAACAATGTTTTTGCCGATGTCGTGTATGTCACCTTTGACGGTTGCAAGAATGATTTTGTCTTTTTTCGGCGCATCGGATTTCAAAGAAGATTTAACGGCATCAAAAGCAAAGCCTGCCGCCTCCGCACTCATAAGAAGCTGAGGCAGGAACATGGTTTTCTTTTCAAACCGTTCGCCCACAATATCAAGCGCAGGAATAATATATTCGTTAATGATTTTCATTGACCCGGTACTGTTCGTCAGCTCTTTCGCCCGGTCAAAAGCCTGATTTTTCACGCCCTTGACAATTGCATAAACAAGCGGTGGCATGTTTTCGTCCGTTTCTTTTGCCGCAGTCGCCTGCACCGTGTTTGTTCTGACCGCCTCGGCCGGCAGATTGGAGGCAAATTCAATATAGCTTGCACAGCCCTTGTCTTTGCCTGCAAGTGCATTAAAGCAATAATAGCTTTTCATCATCGCCGTGCTGTATGGATTCATAATCGCGCAGTCAAGCCCGGCACCGAAAGCAACAGAAAGAAAAACGCTGTTGACATCGCCTCTGTTCGGCAGACCGAAAGAGATGTTGGAAACGCCGAGACTTGTTTTCACGCCGAGCTTTTCTTTAATCAGCCTGATTGCATCAAGCGTGATGACGGCGCTGTTATCATCTGATGAAATGGTCATTGCAAGCGGATCGACAACAATGTCCTTTTTGTCAATTCCGTATTCCTTTGCACGCTGCACAATACGCTTTGCCAATTCAAATCTTCCCTCGGCAGTTTCGGGGATTCCTTTTTCATCAATTGTGAGTGCCACAAGCACGCCGCCGTATTTTGCGGCAAGGGGAAGCACGTCTTTCATGCTTTCTTCTTTTGCGTTGACAGAATTGATCATCGGCTTGCCGTTATAGAGCCGCATTGCCCTTTCCATGGCGTCGGGTTTGACCGTGTCAATCTGAAGCGGCAAATCCAGAACAGACTGAAGCTGTGTTACCGCCGTTTCCATCATTTTACATTCGTCAATTTCGGGCAGTCCGACATTGACGTCAAGAATATGAACGCCCTTTTCCTGCTGATTAATGCCCTCGGAAAGAATGTAATCCATGTTGTTTTCACGAAGAGCGGCTTTGAATTTTGATTTTCCCGTCGGGTTGATTCTTTCGCCGATGAGAACGGGCGCACCGCCGATTTCAACCGCATGTGTATAAGAAGAAACAAGCGTCTGCGGCTTAAAACTCGGCAAAGCATAAGGAATATTTTTGGTCTTCTCAACGGTTTTTTCAATATATTCGGGCGTGGTTCCGCAGCAGCCGCCGAGAATACAGCCGCCCTTTTTTGCAATTTCAGCCATTATATCCGAAAACGCTTCGGCGTCAACATCATAAACGGTTTTGCCGTTAACGCTTTTCGGCATACCGGCGTTGGGGTTTACGATAATCGGCAGAGAAGCATATTCGGCATAAATTCTGACAATTTCTTTCATCTGAGCAGGGCCTAAGGAGCAGTTGACGCCGAGCGCATCTACCTTTAAGCCCTCAAGCATGGCAATCACCGCTTTCGGGTCGGCACCCGTCATCAGTCTTGCGTTTTCGTCATAGGCATTCGTAACAAAAAGCGGCAATGAGCTGTTTTCTTTCACGGCAAGAACCGCCGCCTTGGTTTCGTAGGTATCGTTCATAGTTTCAACAATCACAAGATCGGCACCGCATTTTTGCGCAATCCGAACGCTTTTTGCAAAAATTTCCACTGCATCTTCAAAATCTAAGTCTCCGAGCGGCTTGAGCATTTTTCCCAAAGGCCCCATATCAAAAGCCACAAAGCATTTTTCTTTGTTTTTTCCAAAAAGTTCAATGGCTTTTCTTGCGTTCTGAATTGCCGCAGAAATGATTTCTTCAAGATTTTCAAATTTCAGGCAGTTTGCGCCGAACGTGTTTGCCGTGATGATGTTTGCCCCTGCTTTTAAATAATCAAGGTGGATATTGACAAGCACATCGCTGTGCGTAAGGTTCCATGTTTCGGGAAGCTCACCGGGTTTCAGTCCGTTTTTCTGAAGCAGTGTGCCCATGCCGCCGTCAAAATAAAGGCGTTCATGTTTCATCAGTTCTTTTATATTCACCGTTTTTCCTCCTTATACAAAGCAAATGGAAGTTTCTCTTATATATTGTTTTAATCCTCATTTAAAATTCCGACAACCGCCGTTACGGATTTTGTCGGCGTCATAAGAAGACTGTCCGAAAGCGAAATTCCGATTTTGCGGTAAGCGTCAAGAAATTCAAGAATGTTTTTCTGATTCTTCAGCTCCATATCGCCGTAACCGGGGCTGAAGCGCGGACGGGTCTTTTTGTTTTGGGACATTTCGGCATTGATTTTGTTGCACCAGCCCTCCACCGCCGCCGAAGCAAGCGCGTCAATCACAACGCTTTTTGATGGCACGGTTCTGCTGTATTTCATAATCAGCCGGTCTGCGCCGATGCCTGCCGTTGCCGCAAAAATATAGGCTTCGCCGCAATTTTGAAGATTTTTTTCAAGGTGATAGCTTTTAAACTCACCGAAACCGAGGTCAAGCCTGCCGTCACCCAAAAAGCTGATTTTTGTTTTGGTAAAACAAGCCTTGAATGTTACCGCCTGAGAAAGCAGCTTTAAGCAAAGCGAAAAAAGTCCCTCAATGTCATCGGGGACTTCTTTTGCTTTATATCCCATATATCTGAGCGCTTCTCTCTTGTTAATTTCGATCTCGTCAAAATCTGCAAAGCGAAGCGCAATCGAATCAGCGGTCATAAACTGTGCCTGCACGGTATGCCGTAGCGTACCGTCCTTTCATCATTTTCCGATAATATGTGAAATGTTTTTCATAATTGCTTCGGCAACATCGGGTTTGTTCATGGTGTAAACGTGAACGGCGTTGATGCCGTTTGCATAAAGATCAACAATCTGCTCGGTCGCATAGGCGATGCCTGCCTGCTTCATTTTTTCTTTGTCACTACCGAATTTATCAACAATGCGAACAAAGCGCTGAGGCAGAAGCGATCCGTTCATTGAACAGATTCTCTTTATCGAACTTGCATTGGTAACAGGCATAATTCCCGCAACAATCGGAACGTTGATGCCTGCTTCACGGATTCTGTAAATAAAATTATAAAGAATATTATTGTCAAAAAACATCTGCGTTGTGAAGAACTGACAACCGCAGTCCGCCTTTTCTTTCAGATGCTTTATATCGTCAAAGGAATTCGGGCTTTCCGGGTGCGTTTCGGGATAGCAGGCGCCTCCGATGCAGAAATCGCCCGTCTGAACAATTTCGCTGATAAGCTCGCTTGCATAGTGATAATCAAGGTGATCCATGTTAAGACCCTCGGGAATATCACCGCGAAGAGCAAGAATGTTTTCAATGGAATTGGCTTTGAGCTGTTCCAGTTGCGCGTGAACGCGCTCTTTGCTTGAAGAAATGCAGCTTAAATGAGCAAGAGCCGTCACGTCAAAATTTTTCTGAAGATTGGACGCAATCGAAACGGTATAGTCGGACGTTCCGCCGCCTGCGCCGTAGGTTACGCTCATGAAAGACGGCTTGAGTTTTGCAATTTCTTCGGTTGCAGATTTTATACTGTCAAATTTTTCGCTTGTTTTCGGCGGAAAAACCTCCATGGAAAGCGACGGTTTTTCGCTTGTGATAATGTCAATTATTTTCATTGTTATGTTCCTTATTCTAAATAATATGTATCCTACTGCTGCGGCATCAGCCTGAACGGAAGTTTATCCTTTTGCGCTCGGGTTCCGTCGCGGCAAAGTTATAAAGCCGCCACTTTCTGCTACGCGTAAGTCCCGCGGGCGTTGCCCGCACCCACGAGCTTTTTTGTAAAAAAGCTCGGCAAAAAACTTTTATCACACGAAAGTCGTACTATTACTTTCCCTCGCGGCAAAGTTGTAAAGACTTCCACTTTCTGCCCCGCGTAACATCAGCGGACATTGTCCGCTAGTTTTTGAGACTGTGCATTGGTGCGGGGATTCTGCCGCCCCTTGCAACAAAAGCTTCGCTTGAAAATTCATGAACCGGCATAACAGGCGCACTGCCCAACAGTCCGCCGAATTCAAGCATGTCGCCAACCTTTTTGCCGACTGCCGGAATAATCCTGACAGCGGTCGTTTTGGTGTTAACAACACCGATTGCCGCTTCGTCGGCAATAATTGCCGAAAGCGTGCTTGCACTTGTGTCTCCCGGAACTGCAATCATGTCAAGACCGACCGAGCAGACGCAGGTCATCGCTTCCAACTTGTCAAGATGCAAAGCACCCGATTTTGCCGCCGCAATCATGCCCTCATCTTCGCTGACGGGAATAAAGGCGCCCGAAAGTCCGCCGACATGGTTGCTTGCCATCACGCCGCCTTTTTTGACCGCATCGTTCAGAAGCGCCAAAGCCGCCGTTGTGCCGTGGGTGCCGCAAACTTCAAGGCCCATTTCTTCAAGGATTCTTGCAACGCTGTCGCCCTTTGCCGGCGTCGGAGCAAGAGAAAGGTCAACAATTCCGAACGGAACACCCAAGCGGCTTGAAGCCTCCTGCGCCACAAGCTGACCCATTCTTGTGATTTTGAAAGCGGTTTTCTTGATTGTTTCCGCAACAACATCAAACGGCTGACCCTTGCAGGTTTTGAGCGCATGATGAACAACGCCCGGGCCGCTGACGCCGACATTGATAACGCAGTCGCCCTCGCCGACGCCGTGAAAAGCGCCAGCCATAAACGGATTGTCTTCCACCGCATTGGCAAACACAACAAGCTTTGCACAGCCGAAACCGCATTCGTCAGCGGTCATGTCGGCAGTCTGCTTGATGATTTTCCCCATCAGCGCAACTGCGTCCATGTTGATTCCCGCTTTTGTGCTGGCAACATTTACGCTTGAGCAGACTCTTTCTGTTGAAGAAAGCGCCGAGGGTATGGAATTAATCAGATTCAAATCACCTTGCGTAAAGCCTTTCTGAACCAGAGCGGAAAAACCGCCGATAAAGTTGACACCGCACTCCTTGGCCGCCTTGTCAAGCGCAAGCGCAAGCGGGGTGTAATCCTTTTCGCGGCAGGAAGCGCCAACAAGAGCAATCGGGGTAACGGAAATGCGCTTGTTAACAATCGGGATTCCGAATTCCTTTTCAATCTGTTCGCCCGTTTTCACAAGGTTCTGCGCTTTTTTTGTGATTTTGTCATATATTTTGTTTGCAACATCATCAACACTTTCGCCGAAGCAATCAAGAAGTGAAATACCCATGGTAATGGTTCTGACATCAAGATGCTGATGGTCGATCATGTCAAGCGTTGCAATAATGTCACGCATGTTGTTCATGTTCAGTTCCTCTTAAACTCTATACATAAGATTGAAAATATCTTCTCTCTGAGTGCGGATAACAAGACCGATTGTTTTTCCGAGTTGTTCAAGCTCGTCGCTGATTTCGGTTATGCTTTTGGGGCTGTTTTCAAGGTCAATGAGCATCGTCATTGTGAAATACTGCTGCATAACGGTCTGGCTGATATCGAGAATGTTGACATCGTTGTCTGCAAGCAGGGTGCAGACCTTTGCAATAATACCGGTCGTGTCTTTTCCGGTAACGGTTACTATGGCTTTCATGATTGCTCTGCCTCCGTAGTTTAATAATTACTTTTACACTTTACCTATTTAAATAATTATAAGGAATATGCCGGAAAAGTCAAGCACACAAAAGAATTTATCGCCGCAGATAAAAATTTCAGCGGCTGACTGAGCACATAAAAAAAGCCGGTTCTTACCCCGCCTTAAATAAGCGGTCGTAAGAAGCGGCATGATAACTGTTTCTGAACGGTTATTCTGTTTCGTCTTTGCTTTCGTCTGACGGCTGCTGCTGTTCTTCAAAAGAAACCTTGTCGTCTTTGAGAACACAAAGATATTTGTTTTTCGGCTTGACGCTTCCTTCCAGTATGCTTTCCGAAAGCGGATCTTCCACCTTGGTCTGAATGGCTCGTCTGAGCGGTCTTGCGCCGTAAACCGGGTCAAAACCTGCATCGGAAACCATCTG